>JAABUA010000129.1 GCA_011389515.1 Desulfobacteraceae bacterium | reverse complement strand
ACCGTAAACAGAAAAGTGAATGAGGGTTTTTTCCATGAAGAAAAAAGAACTCGAATATTTTAAAGACCTCCTTACAAAAAGGCTTGAAGAGCTTCTCAGCCAGGCGGGAGATACAGTTTCCGAGATGAACGACTCCAAAGGGAATTTTCCGGATCCGACCGACCGGGCGGCCTATGAAGCGGATCGCAATTTTGAGCTGAGAATACGGGACAGGGAATTCAAGCTGATCAAGAAGGTAAAAAAAGCGCTTGAACGCATTGAAGAAGGTTCTTTCGGCATTTGTGAAAAATGCGGCGACGACATTTCCGTTGCCCGGCTCAAGGCAAGGCCGGTAACCACATTGTGCATCGAATGCAAGACCAGCGAGGAAGCCCAAGAGAAAGCCCTTGGAATGTAGCTCCGGTACAATCGATCTTCATGTTCATTCTACGGCCTCAGATGGAAGTCTCCACCCGGAACAGATCCTTGACCGCGCTGTAAAAAACGGGCTTGCAGCAATATCCATTACAGACCACGATACGATTGACGGGGTTGAAAAAGCCCTTTGCTACGGAATTCCTGAAACGCTCGAATTCATCACGGGCATTGAAATCAGTGCGGCTTTCCCGCCTTCCTCCAAAAATTCAGGCAGCCTTCACATCCTGGGATACGGCATCCGCACCGATCATCCGGATTTGTGCAGAATGCTTGAAAAACAACGGTCCGCCAGGTCCGGGCGCAACCCCCTGATTATTAAAAAACTCAACAATATGGGAATTCCGGCAAGCCTCGAGGCCATTGCTGCGGCAACGGGAAAAAAAGACGTTGCCAGGCCCCATATCGCCGAATTTCTTGTAAAAAACGGCTATGCAACAGATATTGACGATGCCTTTGACCGCCTGCTGGGCAAGGGGAAGCCGGCATATGTCGACAAATATCGTATTGATGCAGAAACGGCCATCAAGCGGATACGGGCAGCGGGCGGCATCGCCGTTCTTGCCCACCCAATGCTGCTTTTTGACAACAGGCCCGTTGACCCACCGGACGAAACTTTTGAAAACCTGCTAGAAGTTCTCATATCCTACGGACTGGGCGGAATAGAGGCGTATTATCCCGGCCACAGCGCATCACAGACTTCTTTTTTGGTAAAGGCTGCCGAAAAAAGAAATCTTCTGGTCACGGGGGGAACTGATTTTCACGGAGATATCAATCCGGACATTGAAATGGGATCCGGCCGGGGCAAATTTTCCGTGCCGTATGAAATTTTTAACACGCTCAAAAATGCGCTCACCCATGGATAAGCCCGTATCAATACTCCAGGATAAGCTTCTTTACCGATTTTCAAAACCGGATTTGCTGGAAACAGCGCTTTGCCACCGGTCTTATGCCTATGAGCAGTCCACCAAAACCGATGACAACGAAAAGTTGGAGTTTCTGGGGGATGCGGTTTTAAACCTGATTGTCAGCCACATTCTTATGACCCGTTTTCCAGAGCTGAACGAAGGGGAACTTTCCCGCATACGGGCAAGCCTGGTCAACGAAAACCGTCTTGCCGCGGTTGCCAGATGCATTGATTTGGGAGAGTACGTCCAACTGGGAAAAGGGGAGAGCAAGTCAAAGGGGAGTAAAAAAAAATCCATTCTGTCGGATACGTTTGAAGCCCTTATGGCAGCTGTTTATTTAGACGGCGGATACATTTCGGCATTTGAAGTCATTGAACGCCTCTTTTCCAGCCATTTCAACACCATTGAAAAAAAACCGCCCCTCTACGATTACAAAAGCCTTCTGCAGGAGCTCGTACAGAACCGGTATCACCAGGTTCCCGAATACAGGATCGTCGGGTCAGAAGGCCCCGACCATGACAAAACATTCCATGTTGTGCTTGTCGTCTGCGACATAGAAACCGAGGGATTCGGCAAAAGCAAGAAAGCGGCTGAACAGGATGCCGCCAAAAAAGCGTTTGATATTCTGTCGGTTGCGGAGGACGATTAGAACCCTGTATTTTTATCACAATGAAAAAACAAAACGCACATCTCCGCCGCAGGCCTAACCCAAGGCCTTTCATTGTGCCGGTTTTCATTCCACAGTCGGGATGCTCACACCGGTGCGTGTTCTGCAACCAGCGGGCAATCACGGGAACAGCCGCCGCATTGCCGGATTTTGACACGCTGGCAGAAGAAATCAGCCGCTTTTTGGCATACAAGCAGGACAGCCGCGCAGCAACCGAAATCTCCTTTTTCGGCGGCAATTTTCTGGGGCAGGACCCGGACGTCATCAAAACACTCCTGGACGTGGCTGCCGGATTTGTAACGGCAGGAAAGGCAAACGGCATCCGCTTTTCCACCCGACCGGATACGGTTGACGACGAGCGCCTTACACTCCTTTCCGATTACCCGGTACGCACCGTAGAACTGGGAGTACAGTCCATGGACGACGAGGTGCTCGACCTTGCCGGACGGGGGCATTCCTCCAGAGACACCCTGGATGCGGTCTCGCTTTTGAAAAAACATGGGTATGCCATCGGGCTTCAGATGATGGTGGGGCTTCCCGGTGAAACCGATGACTCGACTTATGACACGGGCCGGCGAATAGCATCGCTCGGGCCCGATTTTGTTCGAATTTATCCGACCCTTGTCATAAAAGGGAGCCTGCTTGAAAAATGGTACGAGTCCGGGCGCTATGAACCACTTTCCCTTGGCCAATGCATCGAGCGGGTAAAAAGACTTTTCCTGCTGTTTTCCGGAAAAAACATTCCGGTGGCACGAATCGGGCTGCAGGCAAACGAAGGGCTGGATACCGGCAGGGATCTTGTGGCCGGACCCTATCATCCGGCCATGGGGCAGATGGTGGCATCCGGTGTTTTGTTTGACAAGGCTGCGGCGAGCATCGCATCATCCGGTGATGCGTTTACGGAAGGCGTCGATCTGGTGGTGCACCCCCGGATGATTTCGACCATGCGGGGTCAGAAAAACGGCAATATCCGGCGCCTCAAAAAGCGATTTCCCCGCATGGGGCCCGTCAACGTGATCGGAGATCCGGATGCGGACGATATGGCTGTAACTGTGGTGACGGTAGTGAAGGCCGTGAAGGCAGAAGGTAAAAGACCGCGGTAAAAAATGATTAAGGTTCAATTTCATGGGAGGGGGCAATGTCGCCCTGGCAACTGCAGGAGAACGCTGATATCTCTAAGGCTTGCTTCGACGCGCCCTGTGATAAACGGCCAGGCCACAGGGCGCTTTTCTGCGCTTCGCCAAGAGATATCAGCAACCCCCTGCAATTGTTGCTGCGGGCAACACCGCCCCCTCCCATGAAATTGCCCATTCTGATAAACCCCGGCGGCATCTTATTCTTTT
>JAABUA010000128.1 GCA_011389515.1 Desulfobacteraceae bacterium | reverse complement strand
ATGATTATGTCGAAAGAAAGCATGGCCGTCAGAAGGTGCAATACCTTATTCCGGAACTCGAGCCCATCCTTGACGTAACATACGGCGTGATCCTCTACCAGGAACAGGTTATGAAGATTGCCGGCGATATTGCCGGTTTTTCAATGGCCGAAGCCGACAGCCTAAGAAAAGCCATGGGGAAAAAAATCGCCTCTGTTATGGAACAGCAGCAGGAACGGTTTGTCACGGGAGCGGTGAAAAACGGCGTTTCAAAAGAAAAAGCAGAAGAGCTTTTCCGGCTTGTGGAAACGTTTGCCGGTTACGGGTTCAACAAGTCTCACAGTGCGGCGTATGCCATGATCGCATATCAGACCGCATATCTAAAAACCCATTTCCCGGTTGAGTTCATGGCGGCAGTGCTGACTTCGGAAATGAATTCTTCAGACAACGTTGCAAAGTATATTGCCGAGTGCCGTAACATGGGCATCAACATCCTGCCACCGGATATCAACGAGAGCGACAAGAACTTTACGGTTGCCGGAGGCAAGATACGCTTCGGCCTGGCCGCAATCAAAAATGTCGGCGAATCGGCCATTGATTCAATCCTTGAAATGCGAAAAGAAAGCCGCTTTGATTCCCTGTTCGACTTCTGCCGGAAGGTGGATCTGCGCCGCGTTAACAAGCGGGTCATTGAAAGTCTTATCCAGTGCGGCGCCTTTGACGCCACAGGGTATAACCGCGCGCAGTTGATGGCTGTAGCCGAAGAGGCCCTTGAATATGGTCAGAATGTTCAAAAGGAAAAAAACGACCCGCAGATGTCCCTTTTCGGGAAAGTTGAAGAAACCGATCCCATCAATCTCCCCTTAATTCCGGATTTGCCCCCATGGGATGAAAAACAGCTGCTGGAGCTGGAAAAAGAAGCCATCGGTTTTTATATCACGGCCCATCCGCTGGATGAATATCTGGACGTAATGGAGAAATACGCCAATGCCGGTGCACTTGCCGTCAAGGAAGACGGTATCAAAGACGGCCAGGCGGTGCGCGTTGGAGGAATGGTCAAAAGCATCAAAACCATTATCACCAGAAAGGGGGATTCCATGGCTTTTATGGATCTGGAGGATCTCCAGGGCTCCATAGAAATCATCATTTTCCCCAATCTGTATGCCACGATTCAGGAACTGCTCCAGGTCGACGCGCCCTTGTTTGTTCAGGGTGTGGTTCAGAAAAATGAGCAGAATGCGAAAATCCTGGCCGATGAGATTGTGGCGATCGACAGGGCGGAAGAGTACTGGGCAGCCAGCCTTCATATCCATCTTGATGCTGCCGTATCGAATGAAACGACCATTGCAGATCTCTATCATATTTTACAAAAGTATCCCGGCGCCTGCCGGGCATACCTCCATGTGAAAATACCGGAAAAATCGGAAACCATTATTTCCCTCCCGGAAAAGATGAAATTCAAGGCCGGTGTCGAACTGGCCAGGGAAGTCAACGCACTTTTGGGGGAAAATGCCCTGCAGACAATGTGCACGCCCATCCGTGCCACTGCAAATGGCAATGGGAACCGATACGGTAACGGTAAAGGAAAAGGAAAACCGCGGCGTAACAATGGCCGGAAAAAGGTGGGGTAGGCGGTAAAAATCCCTGCATCCGAAATTGAACCCAAATAAAAAACACCATGGAGCGTTTCACGATGAACGTACCCCTGCTGGATTTGAAATTGCAGTATGCGTCAATAAAGGACGAATGCCTCAAGGCCACCGAAGCCATATATGATTCCCAGTATTTTATCCTTGGGCCTCACGTCGAAGCACTGGAGTCGGAAATCAGCGCTTATTGCGGAACAAGGTACGCCGTTGGCGTCTCTTCCGGCACGGATGCGCTTTTGCTGAGTCTGATGGCGGCCGGAATCGGTCCGGGTGACCGGGTGGTCACCTCGCCGTACACTTTTTTTGCCACTGCCGGCGCCATTGCAAGGGTCGGTGCAATTCCCGTGTTTACCGATATTGATTCGGAGACCTACAACATGTCGCCGGAAAGCCTGAACCGGGTGGTGGAAAAAATGCCCGCGGATGAAAAGCGCAGCGTAAGAGCAATCATGCCGGTCCATCTTTACGGTCAATGCGCGGATATGGATGAGATCGCCATGATTGCACAACAGCATGACTGGCTGATCATCGAAGATGCAGCACAGGCCATAGGGGCGGAGTACAAGGGGAAAAGGGCCGGTTCCCTCGGGGACTTCGGCTGCTTTTCTTTTTTCCCTTCCAAGAACCTGGGCGGTTTTGGGGACGGCGGCATTGTTACCACCAATTCGAAGCACTTCTACGACATGCTTGTCATTTTGCGGGTACATGGGGGGCATCCGAAATATTACCATAAGTATATCGGGGGGAATTTTCGCCTCGATGCCCTGCAGGCGGCGATCGTCTCTGTAAAACTGAAGCATCTGGACAACTGGACGGCAGCCAGGCAGGCAAATGCCCAGCGCTACCGCCAGATGTTTGATGCGGAAGGCCTGTCCGATTATATAAAGGCGCCCATGGAAAAACATGACCGGCATATATACAATCAGTTTGTCATTGAAATTCCGTCCGGCAGAGCGGAACTCAAAGGGTTCCTCCTGAAAAACAATATCGGGTGCGAGATATATTACCCCGTGCCCCTTCACCTTCAGGAATGTTTTTCCTATCTTGGCTGCAAAGCGGGAGAATTCCCCAATGCCGAACATGCGGCAAAGCATACGCTTGCCATACCGGTTTTTCCGGAGCTGACAACGCAACAGCAGGCATACGTAGTTGAAAAAATAAAAAATTTCAGGGATGGGAATCCGTAAGCGGTTCAAATTTCAATCGGTCGGTTTTTTGCGATCAACCTGGGCATGGCTCGGTTCTGAGCGCCGTCCGGGAACGCTTGAAAAGATTCGATCATCACCGTAATGCACTGATATTGTATCTGAAAGGATTTCATGTCACAAACCTGCGCCAGACGTGAAAAAATAAAGATGAAAAATGATAAATTTTTATGTTGACAGGAAAGTTCTCAGGGTGTAGAAAGCGTAAATTCATCACAAACGAAATATCCGTTTCCGCTGGATGAAAAACTGGCATTCAGGAAAAAGTTTAAAAAAACGTTTTTTTTGATTGACAGAAAAAATTAAAAAGAATATATATGGAAATTGTTGCTCAGCAAGAAGTTCGGCGGCAACAAAGGGCTTGTCAAAAGAAATCAGTCCTTGATCTTTGAAAACTAAATAGTGGCAAGAAAGCGGGTCGGGAAAGTAAGTTAATTCATTGAATTGTTTATATAGCAGTTTAAGTGGAGAGTTTGATCCTGGCTCAGAATGAACGCTGGCGGCGTGCTTAACACATGCAAGTCGCACGAGAAAGCACCGAGCTTGCTTGGTGCGAGTA
>JAABUA010000127.1 GCA_011389515.1 Desulfobacteraceae bacterium | reverse complement strand
CCGCTCAATGACGCCCAGCTCCCGGCCGGTTTCCGCAATCGCCTTTTCCGGGCAGACAAGGAGACATCCGCCGCAGCTGTGGCAAAGCTCCGGAAACGGCAGAACAGTTTCCCCAAGGACAACAATGGCATTGAACTGGCATATTTCGCTGCATTTTCCGCAAAGCGTGCATTTGGTCATATCCACTATCGGCACCGGCGTGCTGATGGTCCGGGTTTCATGGATATCGGGGCGGATGAAAAGGTGCGCATTGGGTTCTTCCACGTCGCAGTCCAGAAGCGTGACATCGCCTTCGAGGGAACATGCCAGATTGGTGGCAATCGTTGTTTTCCCCGTCCCGCCTTTTCCGCTGGCCACGCTGATGATCATTGGTTTCTCCTTCCAACCATTCGTTTCGATATTATCCGCATTTGTTTCTGATACCGCTTTTAAAAACATATCCCCTACCAATGAGATTCCACGTTCGGATTATCGGAAAAAGCAACCCTTCCTTCTTTATAGGCCGTTACCGCATCCTTCACCGTACCAGTGACATCGTTTGCCACCTTGATCTTTGCGGCAGATAGCGCCTCAAAGGCTTTTGGCCCGCAATAACCCGTCAGCAGGGCTTTTGCACCCTTCCGGCTGACCGTGGCGGCGGCTTGTATCCCGGCGCCTTTGAAGGCATTCATATTTTCTGCATTGTCGACGGCCTCAAATTCCAGGCTGTCCGTATCGACAATGATCAGGTAGGGGGCCCTTCCGAAGCGTGGATCAATCGGTGAGTCCAATTGTTTACCCATAGATGATACTGCAATTTTCATTTCTGCTTCCTCCTGTAAAAAAATTTTATGCGCCGCCGCACACCTGATCATTTCGTATTTCCTGTAGCCTTCCCGCGATCAGGTCCTCTACGACCGGCTTTATTTCAACGCGCTCGGCCTCGTGGTATACCTCGATGCCGACTTGCCGGAAACCCATGAGGGGGCGCATACCGATGCCACCGACGATGAGGGCTTTGACCTTGTGTTGGGCCAGCAGGTTGACCGGCACCATGCACCCGCCCTGGACATGCCCGTTGTTCCGAATTGTGGAAACGCTGTTTATCATGCCGTTTTCCACGTCGATAAAGGTAAATACATCACAATGGCCGAAGTGTCCGGATCGGATGCCTTCAAGGCCGCCGTCTCCATTGGAGGGAATCGCTATTCTTCCGTTTTTCATCTGTTTCTATTCTCCTGTAGGTTCATTATGGTAGTATCCGCAGTTTTGCTTCATTTTCAGGGCTGCGCAGCACATTACCCTTCAGGCGGACGTCCCCATTAATCGTAAAATGCTTTTCAAATGGTCGAGCAGCATGCCCGCCTCGTCTCGGCCGGTCTCTGGCGACAGCTGCATCAGTATTCCCATGCCTTCGCTTGCCTCGTGGAAATCCTCGCGGGAAAGTGCGCTGACGACTGCGAAGTTGCTCATGGGATGCTTCAGCAGCGTTTTTTCTGCAAGTTCCAGACCGGACATGTCAGGCAACTGCTCATCGGCAGCAACAAGGTCATAGTGTTGCTCCGCCATGCTTGATAAGGCCTCAAAACCCGATGCTGCCCAGACGGTTTCCACCTTGTTTTCCGAAAGCACTGTCTCCAGGCTTGAAAGCCGATTTTTGTCGCTGCTTACCAGAAGCGCCTGTATCATTTGTTTCTCCTGCGCGCCATATTCACCCCCCGGAAACCCTTCACATTTTCCATAAAACGGCTTTCCCGGGGATGAAAAAAATGGTTTACGGACCATTATTGACGACTCCGTAAAAAGTCCAATATCTGCGTTACGCACGATCCCTCAGAACTTCACGTACGGTAAGTACGCTGCATTCTTCGGGATCTCGCAAGCCTTGATCTTTAACTTTTTACGAAGTCGTCTGATCGAGACTTTTCACGGGTGCATCATTATTATTCCGATTTTTCCAGATCCGCTATTTTCCGGAGGAGGGCATCAAGAGTTTCCTGAATTGAATCTGCGCGTGCTTTCAATTCATTGATTCCGACGTCCGATGTCCCGCTGCCTTCAGGGGATGTTTCATATCCCGCAGGTGGTCCCCATGCGTATCCTGCTCGGAAGCCCCTGTTGCCCGGAACGCCTCTGCCCGGAAATCCTCTACCTGGACCTGCGCCCCGGCCGAAACCGAAGCTTTTGTAATTCCCGTATCTTTGGGTTGCCGTGCTGCAATAGCCTCTTGCGCCGCCGGTCATTGGGCCGGCGCCAAAAGGACCGCGTCTGTCATATCCTGGCATGGTCTTTACCTCCTTTATTTGGGCGGGCTGAAAGGACGGTAACGCCCACCCGCACCGTTTTTTTTGTGGCGTTATTTGGGCTGCCGGCGTCCCTGCCCGGACCCGTCTTTGGGACCACGGCCGCGCCCGGGATTTTTCCCTTTTCCGGCACCGGGGCCAGACTTGCAGCGTCCTCTGCCTTGTCCGGCTCCCTGCCCCCGCCCTGTATTCTGTCCCTGTCCGGATGGTCCGGTTCCGTTTTTTTCTGGCATTTTTGTCCCCTCTATAGAAGTTTCTTTTTGAGATGGTTTGGATATTCGTCCGCGGCATTGCTTTCCGCATCCCGGCATTGAAAATGCCGGGATGATCGCTTCCCCCCGGGCAAACGTTTCCAGAACGTGTTCGGTTTTCCCTGAAACAAAGGGAAACAGCTTGATGCCGTTGAAAGAAAGCCGACTTGCGTATCCTTCCGATATTGCGCCGCAGATCAACACCGAAACATTCATCTGCTTCAGCATTTCGACCAGTCGCATGGAACCGGTAGGCTGCAACGGCGTAAACCGCTTTTTCAATATGCCGCCGTTGTCAATGTCCACAAGCAGCAGCGTGGTCGCGGCATCAAAAACCGGTGAGATCCGGTCCTCCCAGACTGTTAGCGCAATTTTCATATCGCCCATCTCCTGTAAAAGGTTTTGCAGGAAGTATGCCTGAAATGAAAAAGGCGGGATAATTATTTATTTATATGATTTTTCAGATAGTTAAAAAATAGTGCCCTTGGATAGATAATCAGAACAGGGAGAGAAGAGAGCACATCTGCGACTCAATGGGTCGCAGATGTGAAACCCTAGGAATGGGTCCGGGTACGCTCGGAGCGTCCGTCACTTTCGGGAAGCCGGATGCCCAGTTTATGAATCTTTCGAAACAGCGTGCTTTTATGCATGCCGATTTCGGCGGCGGCGGCCTTTCGACTATAGTGATTCCGTTTCAGTGCGTCCATAATGACTTTTATTTCTGCCGATTTCACCGGATCGTTTTCAGTAAAATCCCCATGTGCTTCATTGATTGGGGAAGAAAGGAAGCATGGCATATGCTCCATTCCGATATTCCCATCGGAGCAGAGGACAAAGGCGTGTTCCATAATATTTTCAAGT
>JAABUA010000126.1 GCA_011389515.1 Desulfobacteraceae bacterium | reverse complement strand
GTACGGTTTCTGGAGCGAAGCGCCGTCGCATATGCGGACAACATCGCCGTTGTACACGGAGAAACGCGGCGCACCTATGCTGAATTTTACGATCGCGTGCGCAGTCTGGCCGCCGCCCTGGCCGCTGCCGGCATTCAAAAGGGAGACAAGATCGCATTTATCAGCCCCAATACCCCGCCCATGCTCGAAGCCCATTTTGCCATTCCCATGATCGGTGCAACCCTTGTATGTGTCAACATCCGTCTTTCTCCCAAGGAAGTCGGCTATATCATCAATCACTCCGAATCCGTAATGGTGTTTGTGGACAATGAGTTCGCAGACCGCTTGGAACCGGTCAAAGAAGACCTGCCCCTTCTCAGGCAGATCATCAATATCTGCGACGCTACAGCGGACATGCCGCTGCCGGGAACCGACTATGAATCATTTCTGGCAACAGGGACAGGCAAGCCGGCGCCTTTTCTCATAGAAGACGAACGGGAAGTGGCGACCATCAATTACACCAGCGGCACAACGGGATTTCCCAAGGGGGTTATGTATCATCACCGGGGGGCGTTTTTGAACGCCATCGGGGAATTGATCGAATTCGGGCTTACGGCGGCTTCGAACTACCTGTGGACCCTGCCCATGTTTCACTGCAACGGCTGGTGCTTTCCCTGGGCCGTAACCGCAGCGGGCGCCACCCATGTTTGTTTGCGCAAGGTGGAGCCGGAAACCATTTATAAAATGATCGCTTCTGAACAGATCACTCACTTGTGCGCCGCCCCCACGGTTCTGATCGGGCTGTCCGCATATGCCGCAGAAAACCACATCCAGCTGGACCATCACCTGGAAATCATGACCGCAGGCGCGCCGCCTGCACCCCAGGTGATTTTGAACATGGAAAGCGTGGGGGCCAATATCACCCAGACCTATGGGCTGACGGAAGTCTACGGGCCGCATTCCATCTGCAAATGGCAGGATCGGTGGAACCCCCTCCCTTCGGAAGAAAAGGCAAAAATCAAGGCGCGCCAGGGGGTTCCCTACGTGCATGCCATGCACATGGACGTGGTGGATCCGGAAACCATGTCCCCGGTCCCCAGAGACGGCCAGACCATTGGCGAAATCGTCATGCGGGGCAACAACGTCATGCTGGGGTATTACAAGGATCCGGACGCCACTGACCAAGCGTTTTCCGGCGGTTGGTTTCACAGCGGGGACCTGGCGGTGATGCACCCGGACGGCTACATCCAGATCATGGACAGAAAAAAAGACATTATCATCAGCGGCGGGGAAAACATTTCCACGGTGGAGCTGGAAAACACCATCTACCAGCATCCCGACGTAATGGAAGTGGCGGTGGTCTCCACCCCTGACCCCAAGTGGGGAGAAGTGCCGAAGGCGTTTATTACCCTCAGGCCCGGGGCCAACCCAACAGCCGAAGAGATCATCGAGTTCTGCAAGCAGAATCTTGCCCGCTTCAAGGCGCCCAAGCAGGTGGTTTTTGGCGAACTGCCCAAGACCGCCACCGGCAAGATCCAGAAATACAAATTGCGCGAACAGGAATGGGGCGGCCGGAAAAGCCGCGTGGTGTGATATTACAGATCACTGCGGCGCTTTTTTCTTTTCACGTTTTCGGCAAAGTTTTCAAATGCGCTGCGTGAATCATACTGGAATTCATATCCGGTCTTTTCAACCAGCTTTCGGGAGGTTGCGATCCAGGGAAAGCGCAAAAGGGCAAGGCCCGCGCTGGGAAACTCCGTGAGAAAACCGGCCCGCATGCGCCAGAACAGGCTGTTTGCCGGGTACAGGAGCCATTCCGGCAGGTATACCGGAAGATTGCCCAGCATTTTGACCATCTCCGGAAAAGTGATCGTGCCTTTTCCGGCGACGTTATAAATGCCGTCGATTTTCTCTTCAAGGCATTTTTGGATCACTTCGGCCAGATCGTCCTCGTGGACAAATTGAAACGGAGCAGTTTTGCGGGGCAGAATAACGACCTTCTTCCGGAGATACCTCGAAATGGGGTTGTCAATGCCAGGACCGATAACAACGCAGGGGCGGAGAACGGTGATCACGATGCCCGGATGCCGGATACGGAAATCGTCAATCAGGGCTTCGATTTCCTTCTTGTTTTTTGCATACGTAAAATCATCGTTTCCCCGCAGCGGGCTGTCTTCGGTCAGGGGCACCGGGTTGTCCGGGTAAAATCCGTACGCGGTGGTCGAGCTGGTGTACAGCAGGTGTGATACGCCCCCTTTGGCGCAGGCGTCAAGAACATTCAGGGTGCCATTGACGTTGATATCCTCCATCAATGTATTGTCATGCATCGGCGGCAGCACATAGGCGGCATGTATCACCGTATCGATGCGGTGCGTTTTCACCAGATCCAGCAGCGGCGCCCGGATATCCTGCCGCACAAAATACAGATTGCCAGGCGCGTTTTCAGGCGGTTGAATGTCGATGCCGACAATTTTCGATACGGCATCGCTCTTTTTGAGCATCCGCGTGATTTTCATTCCGATGTAGCCGGAAATGCCGGTTATCAGTACATTTTTCAAGATATTTCTCCCAGGGGATTCCCTGCTGCGCAGCGCAATGTATTCCAGTAGCCATTTTTACGAAAAGGAAAAAATGCGGCAAGCCCGACCCCGGAGATGCATCCTCCGGTGAAAGGCCGTGGGGGGTTTCCCGACGCCACGGCCCCGAAAACGTCTATCATGCATTGCCGGCCCCAAAGCGGCCGCTACCCGGCCTTCTCCAGTATATGGATGCACATGGCCGCTTCCTCGACCCCGATGTTGCCGCCCCCGTTTTCTGCCAGACCGATCCGGGCATTTTCCACCTGGCGCTTGCCGGCCGCACCGCGCAGCTGGACGCCCAGTTCATATATCTGCGCCAGGCCCGAAGCGCCGATGGGATGACCGCGGCACTCCAGCCCGCCGCTGGTATTGACCGGCTGCTTGCCGCCCAGCTTCGTAGCGCCGGTTTCCGCGTACGGTCCGCCCTCCCCCATGGGGCAGAACCCCATGGCCTCGGTCTGGTGCAGCTCGCCGTAGGCCGTGGCATCGTGCAGCTCCGCAAGGCTGATATCCGAAGGGGCGATCCCGGAAACCTCGTAGGCCTTCATGGCCAGGCGCTCTCCGATATCCTCGCCGTCCAATGTCCGGTCCGTGCCGGTTCCCAGAACAGAAGCCCGGATTCGCAGCGGTCGTGCGCCCGTGAGCTTTTTGAGAAATTTTTCCGAACAGACGATCGCGGCGGCAGCCCCGTCACCCACAGGGGAGCACATGGCCCGGGTCAGGGGGTAGGCGATCGGCTTGTCGGCAAGCACCTCCTCCACGGTCATGTCCTGCTGGTACTGGGCCATGGGGTTTAAGGCGCCGTGCCAGTGATTCTTGGCACAGATCAGTGCAAGCTGACGCTGGGTGGTGCCGAAACGATTCATGTGCCACCTTGCCCCCATTGCATAGGCATCCATGAAGATGGAGCGCCCTTCTCCCGGCGGGGTCTGCCCTTCGGGGATTTCAAGGTCCAGGGAC
>JAABUA010000125.1 GCA_011389515.1 Desulfobacteraceae bacterium | reverse complement strand
CCGTCCACAGGGCCATGACGGCTTTGCCCATACGGTCTGCCTCATCATCGTCGCGGCCATACTTGGGGGCCTTGTTTCCGGCCCTGGCCTGGAGCACTTCATATCCTTCCCAGTTGGCCCGAAGGGCGGTGATCAGTTCCGCCATGGTGCAGATTTTTTCGTCGTATATAAGGTATTTCACGGCAAGGAGTGAATCCACGGTGGTGGCAAAGGTGACCGCCTCAAGCGTGGTAAAGGAAATTTCCGCTGCGCCCTGGGTGATGTCTTTTCCGCTTTCGGCGCACCCTTTGACCAGGCAGGAAAGATACGGTGTGGGGTTGAATGCGGCGCGGATTTTTTCGGACATATCATATACGTCAACGATCTTTTTTATGATGTAGCGGGTCTGCGCTGCGTATGCTTCCCAGAACTGCTCCCATGTTTCAAATTTTCGGGGATCGCCGGTGCGGGGGCCGTCCTGCCGGGGTTTTTCCGTTTTCATGGTGATCGGGTCTGTAAAAGCGTGCATGTCCCTGCCGCCGGTAAGGGTCAGTTCAACGGCTTTTACCAGGTTGATGTTGTTGTCCACGGTGCCGGAGCGGTCGTTGCCCACCATGGTGTTCTCCAGGCAGCCCACCGGGGCATAGTCCCAAACATTGTCTTCGTTGATCAGATGTTCAAGCCCGGCCATTTTTCCCTGCCGGATCATGCCGGCCATGGAGCGCTCGTCAAAATTGAGGATGAAAGGGGCCCCCTGGCTCGACTCAACCATGTCCACCAGCTTGTCCAGCAGTTCGTCCGGGGAGTTTCGGTGCAGACGTACGTTGGGTTTGGGCTCGAGTATGGGGGACATCTCGTCGATCACTTCAAGGATGACGTAAGTAAGGTCATTGGTCAGATCCTTTCCGTCCTTCCCCATGCCCGACAAGGTCAACAGCTGACCGAATCCGGCGGTGATTCCCTGGTTGCCGGTACGGATCATGGCATCATAGGCGGTGTTGGCATGGATCCAGAAGCATTTCAGGATTTCCTTGCCAAATTCCCTGTCCATTCCTTTGTTTACGGAATACCGCCAGAACGGGTAGAGATACTGGTCGATGCGGCCGAAGGAAACCCCGGGGCCGGGGTAGTTTTCATCGGCCATGATGAGCATGTGGTTGAGCCACAAGGCCTGAACCGCCTCCCAGAAGGTTTTGGGCGGCTCCCACGGGACACGTTCCAGATTGGAAGCCATTTGTTGGAGCTCGTCTTGCCGCGTACCATCGGACGCGTCGGCAGCATGCTGCCTGCATACAGCGGCATATTTTTTTGCGACCTGCTGCGGCATGGATGCAGCGATCATCATTGCTTTGAGCTGCTTGCCTTCGGAGCCTTCTTGCTCGTTTGCGGTAAGCGCCTGGAATCGTCCGTCAAGATCCTCAGAAATGCCTTTCCAGCCGAGTTTCAAGGCCTGTTCATGGCCGGGAACGAGGTGGCCGCATGTGGCCCCGGCATTGCCGTAACCATGGTCGTGAAAGTGCTTCATCTGCCTTCGGGCGCCGTTTCTGCCTTTGATCATTTTATCGCGGCTGCGGGCTTCTTTCCGGGTGAGGCACAAAGATGTCTGGATGTTGAACCGGGCGCCGGCGATGAGATCTCCCGGGAGTATTTCATGAGGAAGATAGTTGACCATGACTTCGCGGTTAAACCATGCCCTTCGTTCCGGTATGGACCCGTTCCAGAAATTTTCCGGGAGTTTTACCGTTCTTGCGGCCATCCGGTACGAGGCGTGCAGGGTCTGCATGAGCGGGTAGGTTTCCGGGACGATATAAAAGGTCAGCTCGTTGTACTGTTCATCCCATGGTGTGCCCGTGGTCCAGGAAGTGTATTCGTTGGTCCAGCCCCGGTGCGCGCCTTTGAAATAAAAATCGCGCAGCCATTGTATGCGACCGGAAAGGCCTTTGGGTTGTTTGATGGGATGGTCGGTTGTTTTTACGGGTGAGGTTGACGGCATGGGCGCCTCCTTTTTTTTCAGAATTATATCAGAAGCGCCGGGGTTTGCAATCGGTAATTGCGGGTCGATAAATGCGGGGATGGGCAAGCGGGAAGAAAGGGGTCCGGTAAAAATTTGTTGACTGTTTTTTGAATTTTGTAGTAAACTTTACTATTCTCTGTACACTTCCCGATCTACACCATCGTAACCCTTACCATGCAAGGAGCTTGTGATGCTGCCAGAATTTTTTGAGTTCTACAACCCCACCAAAGTCGTATACCAGGTCGGAATCGCAACAAACCTGAAACCGGAACTGGACATCATCGGAATTAAAAAATATTTTATCATCTCCGATCAGATTATCTCCGATCTGGGGTTGGTGGATAAAGTCGCCGACGGCCTTGCAGATTCGGGAATCGAGGTTGTGGGCCGGTTTTTAGATGTTGCCCAGGACGCCCGTCTAAAAGATGTCAAGAGGTGTTCGGATCTGGTCACGGCGTCCGGAGCCGAAGGGATCGTTTCCATCGGCGGCGGCAGCGTCATTGACACGGCCAAGGCGGTCAATATTCTGTTTTCAGCGGGCGGGGACCTGGTGGAAGACTATTCCGGTGCTCACACCCTGACCCAACCCTTGCATCCGCACATTGTCATTCCGACGACCGCCGGCACCGGCAGCGAGGTCACCATGGTCGCGGTGATCTACGATGAGGAAAACAAGGAAAAGCTCGTATTCCCGGACAAGTTCCTGCTTCCCACGCTGGCTGTTCTGGATCCGGAAATGACGATTTCACTTCCGCCCAAAATGACCGCGGCAACCGGTATGGATGCGCTGACCCATGCCATTGAAGCCTATGTCGGCATTCAGGCATCTCCGGTATCTGATGTGTTTGCCATCGGGGCCATTGAATTGATCATGAAAAACCTGGTTACAGCAGCGGAAAAAGGCGATGATATCGAGGCCAGGGGCGCCATGCTGATTGCCGCCACCATGGCCGGCATATCCTTTACGCATTCCATGTGCGGGGTCATTCATGGCATGGCCCATACCGCGGGCGCTCATTACCGGGTGCCCCACGGGGTGGCCAACGCGATATTCCTGCCTCACGGGATGGAATTCAACTTTGATTTCATATACGAAAAACTGGCAAAACTTGCGCCGGTCATGGATATATCCGCTGATGGACTCTCCGAGGAGGAAGCCGCCAGAAACGTGATCGCCGCTGTCCGACGGCTAACCGGCAGGTTGAACGAATTGGGTGTTCTTCCGATCCGACTCAGGGATGTGGGTATTCCGGAAGAAGACCTGGCCGTGATCGCCGAAGGGGCGCTTAATGACGGTTCCTCCTTTTATAACCCTCGTCCCATGGAAGATGAGGAAGAGTTGCTGCCGTTTATCAAAAATGCCTATTAAACTGAAGCTGTCGTGAAATGGTTTATTTCCACATCCGTCAATCACCACTAAGAAAAGGGGTACAACCATGGGAATGTTTGAAAGCGCTGAAAAATTTGAAGAAATACTGGTCGGCTTTTTCAGGAAAATGGGAGAAACACCGGCGATTGCAGACAAGCTCCTGGCTTCGGGACTGATCATTCGTTTCAATTATACCGAT
>JAABUA010000124.1 GCA_011389515.1 Desulfobacteraceae bacterium | reverse complement strand
TCACCCTTTTCACGAAGCAGCTCTCGCAATTCCCTGTTTCCTCCATGGCCGTATTTGGCATACACGTTCCAACGGTTCCAAATGCCTTCACCCCCATAAGCGCTGCCAATATAGATTTTGCCATTTGATGTATCGGTAATCAGGTACACGCCGGAAACATTCGAAAGCGCAGAACGCCAGGAGGGATTTCTTTCGCGAAAAATCGTTTTAAGCATACGATAAGAAAGGCGGACCGAATTGTAGCCCGGAAAGTCGCCAATGGTCATTCGTTCATTGCGGAGTTCCGTTACAAAAAGCCGATCAATGTGTTTTTCTCCACGCAAATAGGATGCACGAAATAATTTTTTGAATTCAATTATTGCTTTGCCGGTCAAGTGATCCAGCCCTGGCATTTCCCGGGTAATATATTCGTAGCACTTGCCTTCTTTCCATGTTCCCTCTTTGACGCCATCAACAAAATATACACCGGCGAATAGCCATCGATGGCCTTCAATATGGATTAAAGATAATATTTTGGAACACTGAAAGTTTTTCTGACTTTGCTCATCCTGTAATTGTTTGAAGGTTCCTTCGAAAAACGTTTCTAATGGGGTTGGGTTCCTGCCAGTGGCGCAATGGATCTTAAAATCCACCAGATCAATGCCTGCAAGCGATATCAAGTCTTTTAATCGTATCATGGCAGGATCTCTCCTTCACGTGTGGATATTACCGTTCTGAATCAACATTGAACCACGGCCGCCAGGTGCCTATCTGCAAGCCTTCCGCGAAAAATCTTTCTGCTATCGGATTTTCTGAAAAATCGGTGCGGTATGAAAAACCGACAGAATTGAAGATAACATCCAATGGGTTTTCTTCCTCCGGGAATACGTGTTCTATGCCGAAACGAAGTTGACATGACGTGGTATATGGTTTCGCTTTTTGATTTCCAGGCAGCGCATGATGCAACCGCCTTTTGCATTTGCGTTTAATGTGGAGAGAAAACCTCTTTTTGATATTCGTTGATTTCCCAATGTACAAGCAGGGATAAGACAACTCATGGGGCCACCAGTCTTGGTATTCAACGTCCACCAGGCACCCCCCGGGACCTTTCAGTACCACATGGCGATTTGCATTCATGAGCAATGATTTCGGGCCCACCCACCAGAATCCATAAATGCCCGGCTCCTCAGGCAGGTCGATTCTTTGTCCCCGATAAATGTCCTTTACCTTTCGAATGTCAGTCGGACTGTGCATTGTTTACCTGCGCGTGAATTGCATGCTTGCTTCTATTTATTAAGACTAATTAACGAAGCTGTCTTTTCTGTTTAATTTCAACAACCTGATATATACATACAGCATTCCGGTTTCTTGTTGCAAGTCTTTCATTTGTAGCAGCAATTGGTTATCGCTTTTATCACCAAAGGGCCTTAAGTGGCACTGCGTGCTTGATCTTTCGCTTACACCGTTTCCGAGACCAATTGACCGGGAATTGCAAAAATATAAAAAATAACAAAAAAGTTATTGACAAAGACAATTTTAGTGAATACATTATTTTTACTTTGTAAAAACATTAGCAATGGAGTATTAAGCTGTGAACGAATTACGACAAATTATTGAGAAGATAGTCGCTGATTGCTTTAAAGAAATTGCTGACCATTCTTTACAATCAGAAGTAAGATCAAGGCATATAAAGGCCCTCAACGACAATTTAAAAAAAATTTTAGAATGTTTGGAGTCGAACCCAAACCGTCGAATCGATTATAAAGTACATGACAGAGAGCGGGTTAATGTCGGGGCAGATAAAAGAAATGCTGCAACAAAGATAGCCTATGCAATGTCTCGTTTCGATTATCAAATAATTAATGATATTTTAAAAACACACTTAAATCAGACAGAGGCCTTTGGATATGCCGCGGGGCGATTAAACCTTAAAATGACAACCTTAAGAAATTATCGGGATCGGTTTGACCCTTATGTAAAACAGGAAAACAGTAATCGGAAAGGATGGTGGCAAGTTGAACTCCCTGAAGAATTTCAAGCCATTAAAGATGAATTTGACGCAATGAATTATTCTGAAATCAAAAATGAAATTGGAGCCATTCTCTCAAGGCAGACGTAGCCAGGGTTAAGGGATAATCAAAAAAACATAAAGGAGAACGCTCATGACTCAGCACAATTGGACGTATAACGATGATATTGTAGCCTTTTTTCTTTCTCGTTACGGCTTGGACAGTTTACTGATCGATATCAAAGCTATTGGCAAAAAATTAGGGATGTCGCCCGGCAGTATGAGGATGCGGACACAAAATTTTAAGTATATAGAATATGGCGAAGGACTAAATCATCCAGCGCGACTTTCAAAAGAGGTTTTCAGGGATTATCAAAAAACATCTCGATCTGATCATTATGAGAAGGCTAAAGAAATAATCTATGACAAATAAGCTGTCATAACCGTAAAAAATCCCCTCCCTTACGTTCTCGTAATAAAGGCGTGACGATCGGATGGCAACTTGTCAGAAGACGCTGAATTTTAGTTGCGTGCCGCATGGCAGATGTTATATTATCGAATAGTTTTGAATGATTAAGTTTCGTTTGATGATTTCGGGAGCGTGCAAAGGCTTGAAGATGGATGTGCCCTTGGGAGGTTAAACCATGAACAGACAGCGTGCCCTTGAACTGCTGAGCCGCAGCAAGCCAGAGCTGCAGGCCCGTTTCGGTGTGACCGGGCTGGCGCTGTTCGGATCGATCGCCCGGGACACGGCTACCAGCGTCAGCGATGTGGATGTACTGGTGGCCTTTGACGGACCTGCCACTTCCAAGCGCTATTTCGGGGTGCAGTTCTATTTGGAGGACCTCCTCGGCTGCCCGGTCGATCTGGTCACCGAAAAGGCGCTGCGATCGGAGCTGCGCCCCTATATCGAACAGGAGCGGATCAATGTCTGATGCCAGCCGGCGTGAATGGGGTTTTTACCTTGATGACATGATTAACTTCGCCGAAAAGGTGCTATCCTACACCGAGGGGCTTGACCAAGCCGGTTTTTTGGCGAGCGGCATTACCTATGATGCCACTCTGCGCAACCTGGAATTGATCGGTGAAGCCGCCGCCCACATCCCGGACGACATCCGTACCGCCCATCCCGAGATCCCCTGGCGAATGATCATCGCTACCCGCAACCGGCTTATTCACGGCTATCTCGGCATCGACGACGACACGCTTTGGAGCATCATCCAGGATGACGTGCCCGGTTTACTGCCGCTGCTCAAGGCGCTAAAGAAAGGGGGCAACGGGGTCGGGCCAAGCTAACCTGCTGCCTTTAATTGCTTTATATTCAAAAAACGAGCCTTTTTTCAGGCTATATCGCACTTTTTGAACCCAAAATGGTTGATATAAGGCTTTGCGCTTCTCTAATGCCATATCTGTCTTGTTATGAACCCAGACAGCTTTGCTCACGCCATGGCAACAATAATGTGTTTTTTAGCCCCCAAAAGTTCAATATAGGCCCCATTTGAGGGGTAATAATGCATTTATGTTGTGTGTTTATGGAAGGCTGGAAGGCAAAGCGATAGTGCGCGGTAGGCTAAGCAGGTGTTTCTTTTTTCATTTTATCCCATTTTCCCTTTATATCCGGGTTTTCAAGCAGACTTGCCAGTTCGAAAATTCGGGGTTCAAGATAGTCGTAATCAAGCTTCTCTTTTTGAAATCTGAGAATTCCACGGACATCGTCGATATCTTTCGGGCGGTCTGATATGATTTTCAGCAGGATCAAATCTTCCGCTGTGCAGAAGGATACGGGCGTTTTCCCCACCTGTACATTCACGGCCCTGTCAATGGCATTTCGTTCAAACGGCAAGGACCCGAAAATCAAGTCGATG
>JAABUA010000123.1:292-3863 GCA_011389515.1 Desulfobacteraceae bacterium | reverse complement strand
GTATCGACACGGTATACAAGATAACCGATTACTGGGCAAAAAAAACCGGCAATCCCCAGCAGGAGGCCAACGCTCTGTTTCTGAAGCAATATGTTGCCAGGGGAGACCTTGGCGTAAAAACAGGGCGCGGGTTTTACACATACCCGGATCCTGCCTTTCAAAAACCGGGATTTATCGAGGGAGCAAAACATGAATACACCGGCGCTTGATTCTGCGGCAAGCCAGGTTGCCGCCATAAAAGACGGCAAAATATCCGCAACGGAACTTCTCGATCATTACCTCGAACGGATCGACAGGCTTAACCCGAAGCTGAATGCCATTGTTCATATGGAGAAAGAAACCGCAAGGGAGCGTGCGAAACAAGCCGATGCGGCCCTTGCGGATAACAGACCGTGGGGGCCCCTGCACGGACTACCGATCACGATCAAAGACACCTTCGAAGTTGCCGGCATGCCGTGCACATCCGGATCTCCGCGGCTGAAAAACCACGTGCCGCAGAAAAACGCGGACGCGGTGCAGTCTCTCGTGGATGCCGGGGCCATTGTTTTCGGCAAAACCAATGTCCCCCTTTTTGGCGGAGATTTCCAGAGTTTCAACGACGTCTACGGACAAAGCTGCAATCCATGGGATACGGACACCACGCCCGGGGGTTCGTCCGGCGGTGCCGCCGCCGCCGTGGCCGCCGGCCTGTCAGGCCTTGAAATCGGCAGCGACATTGCGGGATCAATACGGATACCGGCTCATTTTTGCGGCATTTACGGGCACAAGCCGAGCTACGGCATTATTCCGCTCAAAGGGCACATTCCGCTCATGCCCGGCATTTTTAGCGGCGAATATTCCCTGGACATCGATATTCTGGTCGCAGGCCCGCTGGCAAGAAGCGCGGAAGACCTTTTTCTTGCCATGGAACTTCTTGTCAGACCCGAACAGCCGGAAAGGCGCGCCTGGCAAATCGCGCTTCCACCCCCCAGGCGGGAATCGATAACCAACCTGAAAATTGCGGTATGGCCGGATGACAAAGCCTGCCCTATTGACGCCAACGTGGGAAACCTGTTCCAGCAGGGGGTTGACCGGCTTGCGGCTGCCGGGGCGCATATCACGGAAGCACACCCGGATATAGACCTTGCCGTCAACCAGGGGCTGTTTCTTGGATTTCTGGCAGCGGTCATCGGGGCCGGCACGCCTGACAAGTATTTCAACAAGTGGAGGGATGAAGCCGCCGGGCTGGCGGTAGAAGACCTTTCGTACAAAGCCTGCCATCTAAGGGGTGCCACCCAGCTTCACAAAAGGTGGGTGGAAAACAACGCCCTGCGTCAGATCTTCCGCCAGCAGTGGGCTGATTTTTTCCGGCATTATGATATTCTCCTGTGTCCGGCAGCCCCCGTAACAGCCGTTCACCATGATCACAGCTACCTCTATGACCGTAGATTTCCCGTAAACGGCATGCAGCGGCCTTACATGGATCTTTCGGCGTGGTCCGGTCTTGCAGGTATGGCCTACCTGCCCGCAACCGTTGCGCCCATAGGCATCTGCCCCGGCGGTATGCCGGCCGGGATACAGATCATCGGCCCTTACCTTGAAGACCGTACAACGATGACTGTTGCAAGGCAACTTGAAGATATTACAGGCGGTTTTATCCCGCCCCCGGGTGTTTAGTTTTTCCCGTAAAATAGAATTCCCCATTAAAAACATCAAAAATGCACTTTTTTGCCTTCTATTCCTTGCATTTTGTAAAAAGTTCCTTTACAGTCTCAGCATATAAAATGTGTGTATAGGATGGTGATACGGTGCCCATTACATGAAACAAGGGCAACTTAACTTCAATTTAATGAAGGAGGTTTCGAACCGGTTAACTGTTCAGCTATCGTAACGTCTGATACAATTGTTGACGTTGTTGTCAATTGGGGTGAAACAAAAAAAACTGCAAAAGGAGGAAGCACATGAAAAAACTGGTAACATTCTTTTTAGTCGCCGTGTTCTTACTGGCCATGTACGTACCGGTATCCGCTGCCCAGTGGGATATGTACGGCAGCGCAAGGGTAACCACTTTCTGGACGGATATGGATGAAGCAGACACCATGAATCTTAACCACAACCTGCAAAGCAACGCCCGTATCGGCGCAAACGTGAAAAATGGTGCCATCGGCGGACGCTTTGAGTATGGCACCGGCGTCAACACCCGACTGCTTTACGGAACCGTGGATCTAGGCGCCGGCCAACTGCTGGTCGGCCAGGCTTACGGGCCTTTCGGCATCGGCTCTTTCATCAGTAACCAGGTTTATGGCAGTGACACCGACCTGCTGTATTTTTTGCCCTATACCGGTCGTGTCCCAATGGTGCAGTACTCTGTGGAAGGCTTGAAAATTGCTTTGGTCAAGCCGGTAACAGCCGCTTATCCTAAAGCTTACGAACTTGATGACACATTTGATGCACTCTATCCTGAGCTTGCTGCTGACCTACAAAAACAATTAAGAACCACAACTGATGGCAACCCAGAGATCCTTCTGCCGCAGTTGCAGCTCAGCTACGACATGAAAATGGACGCTGTGGCGTTGAACTTTGCCGGTGCCTTCCAAAGCTACGACCTGGCCAATGGTGACGGCGATACCCTGACCGCCTGGGCCGTTGGAACCAACGTCCGGCTCACCATGATGGATCCCATGTACATTAATTTCGGCGGTTTTTTCGGTCAAAACGCGGGCAACTTCGGCCAGTGGACTGCTGCTAGGGCGGATATAACTGATCCCAATAACATCGAAGATGCCGACACCTATGGCGCCGCCCTGGTTCTGGGCACCAAGTTGGATACCCTCGGTCTCGAAGCGGGCGTCGGCTTCCGCAATGACGAAATTGGTGATGTAGATACGGATCTGATGGCCTACTACCTGCAGGCCACCATTCCCCTTTCTCAGGACGGAAAGGCCTTCATCGTTCCTGAAGTCGGCATGTTTGACTACGAAGAGGAAGATGAGCTGTACGCCGGCCTGAAATGGCAGATCAACTTCTAGTTTGTCGATTATCGAACGCGATTTAAAGACACAAAAAAAGCCGGGGTTCTTTCCCCGGCTTTTTTTGTTGTCCTTTCAATTGCCGCTTTTGCCTATTGGCACAGCAACGGCAGCGAAAGATTTTTCTTCAAAACACCGGAAACCGATGCGCTCAGCTTGATATTTTTATGGGCTCCCCCCTTGAAATCACGCTGCCCCGGTGTCAGAACCCCGCACATGCCCGGGCGCAGCAAGCGCCGTGCCCTTACAAGGTGCGGCTGTGTTATGGTCATTGCGGGAGATAATGCATCTATCCCGGCAGGTTTTGGCCCGGCAGGTTTTGGTAACGCAATCAGTTTCGCAGCGGGAAAACCAGCACCTGGGTTTTCGGTCGGGAAAACAGAATCAACCCCTCGCTCTTTATCAACAGCACCGCCAGTTCAAGATGCCCGTCATTGTTCAGGTCGGCCAGGCAAAGATCCCGGAAATGCCCTTCGTATGCCCTTGTTTTCCACTGCTCACGAAGCGATTCTCCGTCCCAGGCCAGGCTGATTACCTCCCCTGACGTGTAGGAGCGTATACTT
>JAABUA010000123.1:0-282 GCA_011389515.1 Desulfobacteraceae bacterium | reverse complement strand
ATCTGCGCGTCATTTCGAAAAGTAAATACGCCGCCGGATCCATCCTGCGGTTCATGGGTCAGTATCCGTCCCGGCAGGTAATATCGCTCATGCGACTCACCCCTGCCTTTCTGCCGCCCCAGCATGTAAATCGTGCCGCCTCCGTATTCACGACGGGATGTCCAGATGGCATCCCCTTTCACATCGAGCAGCCGCAGCCGTTCCTGGCTGTCATAGGAGATCAATCGGGGCACCTGCTTTTGCTGTCCGGCACCGGCAGCAGTATGGTCTGTTGCCACACCC
>JAABUA010000122.1 GCA_011389515.1 Desulfobacteraceae bacterium | reverse complement strand
GCGCCTGTGCTTATTTCCTTTTGATATCCGTACTTTAAAAGAACAGGAAGAGCCAGAAGCCCCATGGTCACAACCGAAGCCCCTATGATTCCGGTGCAAGCGGCGAAAACAATTGAGACCAGGATTACCGCCACTAACACTCCGCCTCTCAGACGCCCGAAAAGATAGCGAAGGGAGTCAAACAGGTCTTCTGCGATGCCTGACCGGTCCAGGAGCTGGGCCATGAATATAAAAAGGGGAATTGCGATCAGGACGTAATTATCCATGACTCCGTAAATTCGGTTGATGAATAAGTAAAATACGCCCGGTCCCCATCCGATTAACCCGAAAATCACTGCCAGTCCACCCAGAGTAAAGGCAAGCGGATGCCCCATGAAAAGGCCTATCAGCAGCCCCGCAAACATCAATATGATCAGCAGTGTTTCACTCATTATTTCTCTCCCCCCTTTGCAAGTACGACAATTCTGCGCAAAAAGATCGATATGCCCTGCAGCAGCAGAAGCGCTGCAGTTATCGGGATAACAGTTTTTACATAATAAAGGGGAATAGTAAACATACCCGAGGCGGTCTCTTGCATGGCCCAAGATTTTTCAGCAAAAAGGTAGCCATTCCACAGTATAATTGTGCAAAAGGGAAAGAAGAACACTATGTAGCCTATAATGTCCATTAAGGCCTGTTTTCTGGTGGATAACTTCTGATAGAAAAAGGTAACCGAGACATGGGATCTGTGCAGAAGGGCAAAAGGGGCCAGAAGCATGAAATGGGCGGCGTATATCTGCTTAGTGGTTTCAAATGTCCATATGGTGGGACTTCCTAAAAACCTTCGCATAAACACCTCGTAGACCACCAAAAGTGTTACGGCGACAATCAGGAAGCATAAAACCCTACCCACCCATTCATTTACCATATCCACATAGTGGAATATCTTATCTAAGTTTTTCATCTCGCTCTCTCAAATAATATTTCGGTCTGGGCAATTAGAAACCCGGTCCCGCAAGGATTGCGGAACTCGGGCCTCTATTGTTAAAAGTTTTCGAAAAGGCTACCATCAAAGAACAAGAATTTTAGATTCCTACACGGCTAATCGAAGTTACAGACACACAGGTCGGAGCGGTGGCGAGCCGCGAATGGACTCCACAGATAGACTCGCCGGAGGTTCGCTGCCGTAGCCGACCGATGTGCAGTGCTATATATTGAACATTGTTGCCACAACCTTATTTGCTTTTAAAAAACAAACCATATCCGATTCCTTTTTATTTATGAATCTATCCCGGCATTTCCCGGATGAATCATTTATTCTGAAACCGTTTTTTCAAGTTTTTCCATGTCCGGCATTTCAATATTTCTTCCGAAAGTGAAGGGCTGGCTGAGTTCACGCCATTTGCTCATTTTTTCCAAGTACTTGTACTGGGATAAGATTACCTCCGCAAACAGGGAATCGCCCTTGGCGGTCTCCAGGGTCAGCTCGTTGGTGAGTTCCTGGATTTTCTTCAGGTCCTCGTCACTTAACCGGGTTATGTTGGTGCCGTCTTCTATGAATTTGTACGTGGCCTCCTCGGCTCCTTTTTCAAAATAGGTGTAGGACCAGAGGAAATTGGCCATGGCAGCGTGTTTAAGAAGGTTTTTATGATGCTCTGACAGGTTATCCCAACTCTTTTTATTGATCATGACCCCGAGAACTGATGCGGGCTGATGCCATCCCGGGGTTTGCCAGTGCTCGGTGACCTCGTTGAACCCCATGCCCCAGTCGTTGCTCGGGCTGGAAAATTCGGCTCCGTCTATTACCCCTCTTTCAAGGGCTTGGTAAACTTCTCCCCCGGCAAGCGTAACCTGGGATGCACCCAGTTTATCCAGAAGCTTCCCCGCTGCATATCCTGGCATCCGGATCGTCATTCCCTTGTAATCCTTTAGGCTTTCAATCGGCTTGTTGGACCGTACACCCGATTCTGCGGGGGTGACTGCATGAGGCAGATAATAGAGGCCGTGTTCTCCGTAGACCTTCTGGTAGTATTCAAGCCCTCCGTATTGGTAAATCCACACTGCATAATCAAGCGGAGTCAGGCCCATGGGATATGACCCCAAGGCATCAAAGGCTCTTGATTTTCCGCCCCAGTAGTTGGGCCAGTCTCCTCCGGCCTGCAGGGACCCGGTGGCCACTGCATCGAAAAGCTCAAATGCGGAGACCATCTCTCCTGCTGAATACAGCGTGATTTTCAGCTTCCCGCCGGACAATTCGTCCACGGTCTCGACAAAGTGACGATCCGCCTGAATCAAGTCAATCGCGGGCGTCCAGGTGGTTCCCATACGCCATTGGGTGGTTTCTGCCGAAACTGAAACGGCAATAAATGAGCAAGCAAGAATAAGGGTCAGAGTCAAAACCAATTGTTTTTTTTGAAACATGGGAAGGCCTCCTTTAGGTTGTTTGTTTTTGGGTTCATCCGGGAAATGTAGGGATGGATTATGAATACAATGTGATCGGGTACGATTCGCGTATTCAAAAAATAAATACCACTAAGAGGTGTCCAACAAAGACAGCCGAACTACCACAGATATATGGTAGTCCGGCTGTCTTTAAAAAGAAGTGCAGCGGAAACAGGTGTCGGTAAGACCCGAAACTTTCCGTCCCAACCTCACGATTGGTTTGGCTTTTTCATGGTCTTAATACTATTTCTTAAATCTATAGATGTCAAACTTTTTTTCGGAGGCTTTTTTTCGGAGGCCATGGATAAATGAAGGTCATCCGGTAGATGCCGGGACAACCTGAAATTCCTACAAAGCTAATCGAACTCGCAAGCACATCGGTCGGACCGACGGCAAGCAAGAATGGGCACGACAGAAACGCTTGTCGGAGATTCGCCGTCAGCCGATCGGTGTGCGGTGCTCAATATTGAATAATCGTCGTTGCTACAACGGTATTTTCCTTTTAAAAACAAGAACCATTCCGATTAAATTTTTATCCATGAATCCATCCCGACATTTCCCGGATGAATCTGTTTTTAGACGTTTATTGTTGCAATCGTAACTTTTGTATAATAAACATCGTCAGCAAATATCAACATCGATTTTAGCGGTTTACTTTAACGCAAAAATTTAACATAATAACAAATATTTATTATGGGAATGGGTTATATAAATACAAAAAAGTTATAGCGATACAACAAACTCGGCCGCAAAGCAGCTCCCAACAGGGAAAATTTTTGCTTTTGCGGCGAATTTTAAATTTTTCAGAAAACCTTACGGTACAACACTGCTAACTTGGGAGAGAGATTCAATGAAGTATGAAACAGGTAAAACATATGAAGAAATCCAGCTCGGAGAAGTTGCCAGTTTCAGCAAAACTATTACTGAATTTGATATTTATCAATTTGCCGGCATATGCGGGGATTTTAATCCAATGCATGTCAATGAAGCCTATGCAGGAAAGACAAAGTTCAAAAGTCGCATTGCCCACGGCCCTTTGACCCAAAGTCTTATCGCCCCGGTACTGGGGAGCAAGCTTCCAGGGTTGGGAACGGTGCTCCTTGAGTTGTGCTGCCGTTTCAGGGCACCTGTTTACATAAACGATACAATTACAGCAATAGCGGAAGTAACCGAAAAATTAGACGAAAAAAAATGGATCCGGCTCAGGCTTACCTGGTCTAATCAGAATGGCATGGCAGTATCCGAAGGCCATGCCATTGTGATGCCGCCACGCCCTCTTTGAGCCCAAATTTTTGTCAAATGCTCATGATATATTCAGGACAAGCAGTATACGCAGAATCCAACAGGAGAAACAGCGTGAAGCGGTTTGTTCACATTAGTTCACTGCTGTCCAAAACAATTTAAAAGTTGACGTACTGACTCAATAAAATCAACAGTTTCAAGCGGAAAAATCGGTTTTTCCGGTCAAAGGTTTCATTTTTTAGTACAGATGCTGTCCAAGACCCGGAAGTGGTAGCAATTGTTGGACAGACTCAGGCTCTACAGGTGGAACTTCATACGGGCTGTCGATCCATTCCCATAAATTCCTGTATGTAAAGAGGTTCAGTCGCAACAAAGTAACGAGGTTTGACAG
>JAABUA010000121.1 GCA_011389515.1 Desulfobacteraceae bacterium | reverse complement strand
CATGCGAGAAGATTTTTTTCACTGTATTGTGAGAGCCGGATTTCAAGGGGCAGCAGATATGGACAGAAAAGTTCTTGTTGTTGATGATGACCGTAGTGCCCGCCTGATACTTAAAAAGGCTCTGGCAACAACCGGCTTTACAGTGATAGAAGCTGAAAACGGCCATACGGCAATAAATATCTTAGAAAAACACCAACCGGATTTGGTGCTTCTGGATGTTAACATGCCGGGAATGGACGGTTTTGATACCTGCCGCCGGATTCGGGACAATCCAAAGGGCGCCACAGTGCCTGTCATGATTATTACCAGTACAGATGCCTCTGATGATATTCGCAAAGCATACGATGCAGGGGCGACGGACTTTATGTCAAAACCCATCAGCTCTCTTATCGTGAGAGAGCGGGTTAACTATATACTTCGTGCCAATGACACAACCCGGCAGCTCTACCAGAGCCAGGAGGTTCTTGCAAAAGCACAGGCGCTTGCGCGTATGGGCAGCTTTTCCTATGACCCGCATGGATCAGACATCCATGTATCAGAGACATTTCGAACGATATTCAGGCTTTCAGATCGCAGCCATGCGATCACCTGGGATTTACTTTGGCAAAAAATTCATTCAGGAGACCGGACGACCCTGAAGCATAAGCTGAAAAAGCTTCATACAGCAGGCATTAACTTTCTGCAAGATATTCGACTGGTGGGCTTTGATCAGGGAGACCGCTACGCAATGCTCCAGATGGATGCCGAGACAGATAGTGGCGGCAATGTGGTCCGCATTATCGGCATTGTGCAGGATATCACCGAGCGAAAACTGTCAGAATTGCTGGAGAGTGACAAAAATCAGATCATGCAGCGGATTGCCAGTAAAGAGCCCCTGACGAAGATTCTCCATGAAATAACAAAGCTTCTGGAGCGTCAACGTCCCCATGGCATGGCCGCCATTTGCCATGTGGATAAAGGTCGGATTCAAACAATCTACTCTCCAAGCTTGCCGGCAGAATTCTGCCAATCCTTGGAAGGCATAGTCCTGTCGGCGAAAAACGGTTCCTGTGCAGCGGCAGCATACCTGGGGCAGCCCGTAGTGGCTGAAAGTACAGCTACCAGCACCTTTTGGGAAATGAGCCGCGAGGTGGCTTTGGCTCACGAAGTGGCATCTTCAGCGTCTGTTCCCATCATTTCAGCAACAGGCCAGGTACTGGGAACGGTTGCCTTGATGCATCGGAATAGTTATAAAGCGACGCACGCCGATCTTGAACTCATGGAAAATGTTGCAAACTTAGCGGCCCTGGCTTCAGAGCAGTTTCATCTCTCTGAGCAACTATACTACCAGGCACGTCATGATCATTTGACCGGCCTTGCCAACCGTGCGACACTTTCCGACTGGCTGTCTCAGGCCCTTAAACAATCCGCCCGTAACAAGACCTTCGGCGCCTATTTGCTCATTGACCTTGATAACTTTAAAAATATCAACGATTCCCATGGTCATCATACAGGTGACCGTCTGCTGAAGGAAGTGGCAAAGCGTCTCCAGCAATGCGTCAGAGAGGGTGATGTGCTCAGTCGAATGGGGGGTGACGAGTTCGTGGTTGTCCTCCCGAATCTGAAACAAAAGGAGGATGCCGTACGTGCAGCGGCAAGAATTCTGGAATCATTGAACTCCAATTTTATCATTGAATCCTATAAGGGGTTCGTGGAAGCCAGTATTGGCATCAGTTTTTTTCCAGAGAATGGAATGGATGGAGACGCTTTGCACAAAAACGCGGATATTGCCATGTATACTGCCAAAAACCAGGGTGGCAACCGGTTTCAGTTTTTTGACATGAAAATGCATGAAGAGGTGATTGAACGCCTGCAGATTGAAAATGATCTTCGCAAGGCCTTGGAGCGAAACGAATTTGAACTGCATTATCAACCCCAGTTGGATTTGACTTCCCAAAAACTATTCGCCATGGAGGCCCTCATCCGATGGAATCACCCGGAACAAGGTCAAATTGCGCCATGCTGTTTTATCCCTATTGCAGAGGAAAGTCGACTCATTATCCCCATTGGCCGCTGGGTGCTCAGGGAAGCCTGCAGACAAAATATGGAGTGGCAGTCAAAAGGATTCCCGCCGGTTCGAGTGGCGGTTAATGTTTCTGCGATCCAGTTTACAGAGACAGATTTTGCGGAAAGTGTTCGGGAAGCCTTGGAAGAAACGGGCTTGGATCCCCAATGGCTGGAAGTGGAGATTACCGAGACAGCCATCGTGAAAGACCTGGAAAAAGCGTGCATGGATTTGCAGAAAATAAAAAACCTTGGGGTAACGACAACCCTTGACGATTTCGGTTCCGGTCATTCTTCAATCACGTATTTAGATCAGATGCCACTGGATGGTCTCAAGGTTGACAGGCACTTTATTGAAAGTATGAACGCCATAGATACTTCAGACAAATCGAAAAGCAACAGCTTTATCAAGGCTTTTGCCAGCCTGGCCTGGGATCTGCAGCTTACCCTTGTGGCAGAGGGAATCGAAACCAGGGATCAGAAAAAAAGTCTGCAAACATTGGGTTACACGATAGGCCAGGGCTTTCTTTTCAGCGCTCCTCTTCCGGCGATTGACGTCATCATGTTTCTGGATCCGTCCAACCAGGTGCAAGATGATGAAGCGGACACTGCTTCTATTGTCCCAAAGAAGCTAAAATTTTTTACAAATGAAGAGGAGCGTCAGGCAACAACAATTAAAGATAAAATCTCTGATTCAGACAGTAAGACAATACCTAAACAAAAGGGGTATCATATGGCGGATAAAATCAGCGAAAACATTATTTATTGTCCAAATTGCGGTGGGAAGTCATTTAAGGCGGGCTCATTTATCTTTGGGTCTGACAGTCCTACGTTTGAGATAAAAGAGTTTGCTTCAGAAGCGCTTGAACGGCATTACCGGGTGAAAGGAGCCAAAGACGGGGTTTGGAATTACATCTGTGATAACTGTGGGGCTCAAATGAATTTTCGTATGAGGATCAGCAGCAAGGAGCAGTTAATGTTTGATTCATCATATGAAACTTCAGAATAACCTGCTATAAGGCCGATGTTGTCAACAAATAGAACTGTCCGCTTTTGGTTCCCGCTGAAAAGGGGCATAAGTTTTTCTATTATCTACGTTTCCACGTTGGCGGGAAGGCGAGCCGCGGACTCAAAGGCTGCCTCTTCCTTTTTCAATTTTTTCAGGTCCCCTTAATTATATCAACGAACCTCGCAATCAGGGGCGACAAACAGGAATGCTGGCGTTTTCTACCTGAGCCGACCACGCTGGACCGTTGCGTTCAAAGGCGATCAGCACTCACTGTTTTTCGTCCCCTTGCCTCGTTTGTGGATAATGCCGTCCTGATAACGCGGTTTGCCGCCGATATAGTTTCAATATAAAGTGTCAGGATGAAACAATACCTACCGTCGTCCACTATACCAGTAACCGCCTCCGCCGCCGAACACAATAAGCAACACTACGATGAGAATGATGAGCGCTGTAGTACTCATGGTAATTCCCTCTCTTTATTTTGTTGTATTTTTTTGGTAGTTCCCGGAATGCTTTTTCCGGGAGATTCATTTACGCTGCTTTTTATATATACAATTTTTATGCCAGCTCTCCTATACGCAGCATCACATCACCCATCATTCTCATCATTCTGATTTTTATATATAATTGGTTAAAAAAAGATCTACAGGACTGTCATTAAAAGCCATATAAAACGGGTCATATTTAACCACTGGTCATATAGTACCCTTTTTAAAATAAGGGCAAGTCCGCTCTTAGCTTTTTAATAAGATGCAGGTGAGGCTTGTCGCTCTGTCTGGCCCAGACAGAGTTCTATAAATGCAGGTTTGGAAGGAGTTGGTAGTAGCTTAAATCGTTTTACCGGCAATAAGCAGTCTGGGCTTTGCCGCTTGCAGACCAGGCATCAATATGTTCTTGCCACCAGCGGCGCTTTTCTTATTGACCGTTTACCTTGTTGTTTAAAATATTGGCTTTCGGAAAAACAGCCGGAAAAAGAGAAATTTCATAGACGCACGCCCATTTTTGCAAATCCCCGCAAGCACCCCTTAGAAAGGGTATCTGTCCAGATCTG
>JAABUA010000120.1 GCA_011389515.1 Desulfobacteraceae bacterium | reverse complement strand
CCGTTTCCGGAGCTTTGCCACAGCTGCGGCGGATGTCTCCTTGTCTGTCCGGAAAAGGCGATTGCGGAAACCGGCCGGGAGATGGGCGTCATTGAGCGGGGCAGCAGAAACGGCCTGGAATTCATCCATGGAAAACTGCGCATCGGTGAGGCCATGGCCCCTCCCCTGATCCGCAAAGTGCGGGAATACACCAGGCCGGGCATTCCGACCATCATCGATGCCCCACCCGGCACTTCATGCCCGGTAATCGCTTCCATGCGGGGTGCGGATTTCGTACTCCTGGTCACAGAGCCCACCCCCTTCGGCCTCCACGATCTGAAACTCGCGGTGGGCGCTGTCAACCTCCTGCGGATTCCCTGCGGGCTGGTGATCAATCGCTCCGATATCGGCGACGGACACGTCCGCGCGTATGCAGAAGCGGAAGGGGTGCCAATTCTGATGGAAATCCCTTTTGACCGGAAAATTGCGGAGGCCTACTCAAGGGGTGAAATGCTCGTTCTAGACAGTGGCCATTGGCGGGAGCGTTTCAGAGAGCTGTATGGGCGCATTGAAAAAATTGTTCACGGAAGCCCAAAGAAAAGGAATATCGCATGAAAGAACTGGTGGTAATCAGCGGGAAAGGCGGGACAGGAAAAACGACCCTGCTGGCTGCTTTCGCGTCCCTTGCGCATAACAAGGTGCTTTGCGATGCGGACGTGGACGCCGCGGACCTGCACCTCATAGTGGATCCCCATATCCGGGAGCGTCATGATTTCCAGTCCGGCCACACTGCCGTAATCGATCCGGATGCCTGCACGGGGTGCGGTTTATGCCGGGACATATGCCGCTATGATGCCATTTCCCCCGATTTTCAGGTGGATCCCATTTCCTGCGAAGGGTGCGGGGTGTGTTATTCCCTCTGCCCGGAAAAGGCCATTGCTTTTCCCGTGAACACTTGCGGGGAGTGGTTTATCTCCGACACCCGCTTCGGCCCCATGGCGCATGCCCGGCTGGGCATTGCAGAAGAAAATTCGGGCAAGCTCGTAACCCTGATCCGGAAGCAGGGCAAGGCGCTTGCGGAAAGCAAAGGGCTGGAGCTCCTTCTCACGGACGGCCCTCCCGGGGTCGGCTGCCCGGTAATCGCGTCGCTGGGCGGTGCCACAGCCGTGCTGATTGTCGCTGAACCTTCGGTATCCGGCGCCCATGACATGGAACGGGTCGCCCAGCTTGCAGCCGCCTTCAAGATACCGGCCATGGTCTGCATCAATAAGTTCGATCTCAACCCGGACCAGGGAAAGGCCATCGAATCATTTGCAGCGCAAAAAAATATCGCCGTCATGGGGAGGATCCCGTTTGATCCCCTATTTACAAAGGCGATGGTCATTGGAAAAACACTGTTTGAATACAACGGCGATTCTACAGGCGCGGCTGCGGTCCGGTCGATCTGGGGAAAAGTGGCAAACCGTCTTTCCCATATGAAACCAAGAAACGGGCAATAAATGTATCAGGAAAAGCACCGATTGACTTCAAAATAAAATGGGTTCTTTTTCTAGAGCAAGGGAACGATGTTGGCGGAAGACCCCTTGAGCCTGGCAGTGGCAAGCAGGGCCGCGGAATGAAGCGGGCCGATCTTTGACAGCCGGATCGGGTGAACCTTCATCTGCCTGCACAAGCCGTAGACAGTAAGGGCCAGATCGTTGCACCCCGGGCTCATGGTGACGTTTTTCCTGCCCAGGCGGTTTTCGAGCGCAACACCGTATTCCTGAATGGCGCAGCTGCCCGCGATATGTACCCGGCCGGCAACCGTTTCCACCGCCTGCCTGTCGATCCCTTTTCCCATGAGAATTGTAAACCCCCCTTTTCCGTTGTGATCCCGGTAGATCATCTCCACCACGCTCTCGGTATTGCGGCGGCATCCCTCCTTGCAGCAGCGCTCTTCCCCTTTAAGAAAGACAAGGTCCTGCGGAAAGTCGTCAAGCAGTTCACAGGTAAGATTCTTTTTGCGCTTTTCGAACAGCGGCCGGTTGATGATTTCGATGCGTTCCATATCGCCGATCCCCATACCCTTTTCCCGGCTGAGCGCCAGGTGAAAGACGTCTTCGACATCAAAACCCATGAGGGCGGCCCCTGCAACATCCACGGCCAACGGGTCGTCCCCGCCGATGACAAGGTCCATGGGAACCACGCACTTGTCCGCATGATAGATTGTGGGATAATGGCCGTGGGTGGTCGCGATCAGGCCGTCCACCAGGACGAAATCCGGCCGAAGCACTTGATAGATATCCGCGAACTTCTGGTGAATGCGGTAATTGTGATCCGCAATACGGCTTTTCTGGTGCACGAGGCCGAACTGGTTCTTGATGGAAAGCGTCACCTGGGACATGGAGTGGGTTTTCAGCTTGGGCAGGGAAAGGTAAACGTTTTCCGCACGTTGTTCGATCAGCCGCTCAACAACAAAACGGGAAAAATCGACAAACTCCTCGATCCCCTCCAGAAATATCGGGACGGAAGGCGTTTCGTCCAAATATACGGGAACGGCGCCGGTTTCTTTGCAGACCCGGAGGAATCCGGTGGCCTTGAAAACCAGGCGGGTAAAGTTGGCCTGAGTGCAGTTTTCAATAACATATACGGTACGGGCCCCGGTTTTTTGAAAATACAAGACGGTTTCACGCAGGACTTCCGGGTCGGTATAGACGTTTGCTTCGCATCCCACGCCATTGACTTTGATGTAGACGTCCCGGCTGGAGCGCAGAAGGTTCCCGCCGCCGCCGAAATGTTCGAAAACCTCGCGCACCGCCGCTGCGATGCCCCCTTTGGTATCCGCCAGAACAACTTCGGCTTTCGTTTTCCCCATGCCGGCCCCCGTGATTTTTGTTTATTTGCTTGCCTGCTTTCCTTCTCACCTCCGGGGCGGGATGTCATCCAGGGCAAGCTGCCCGCCCGGGTTCATGATGTTGCGCGGATCGAAATGGCGCTTCAGTGCCCGCAGAACCGCCATCTGCTCCGGGCCCAAATGATCTTCCATCCAGGGCGCGAGAAGCCGCCCGACCCCGTGATGATGGCTCAGCGTCCCGCCGTATTCCACGATCTTGTCGATGATGCCGGCCTGGAAAGCGACGTATTCCTCCAGATCCATGCGTGCGATAAAAATAAAATACAGGTTGGTCCCCTGGGGATAAAAATGCGAGGCGTGGGTCATGCACATGGTTTTTGGCCGGCTCTTCACAAAGGCGCGCACCCCTTCATGCAGGCGGTGAAGGTTGTCCCAGGTGACGGATGCCTCCAGCGTATCAATGAGAATACCATAGTCGTTTAAATCCTCACGCATGTAGGGTTCTGTATACCTTGTTTTTTCCCATTTGCTCACGGCATACCCGGTGAGCCAGATCCCGCCGTGCTTGCGTGCGACGCGCCGGATTTTTTTCGCTACCAGCCGCGTATAGTCCCGGTCCCCTTCGGCGGATCCTAAAGACAGGCACCGTTTCATGGGCAAATGCCCCCTGCGCTGCAGAAACAAATCCGCAATTTTGGGCATTCCATAGAGCTTCAGCCCCCGGTCGGTTTCCTCGGGGTCGGAGATACGGTAGACGGCGGGCTTGCCGAACTCGGACTGCATGATTTCACGGCTGGCATTCACCGCCGCCTCCCAGGTGGGATACATGAAGCTGAAGCGTCTCCGGTTTTCCGGCATGTACCGGAAAATTTTCATGGTCAGTTCCACCAGGATCCCGAAAGCGCCTTCAGACCCCTTCATGATGTCGTTCACCTTGGGGCCGGTGGCCGTGGCGGGAAACGCCAGCGTCCTGATGGTCCCGGCCGGGGTGACGTATTCCTGGCTGAATACGATGTCATAGGCATCACCGTAATAGGTCGAAGCCTGCCCTGACCCCAGGGTTACCACCCAGCCGCCGACCGTTGAAAACTCGAATGACTGGGGAAAATGCCCGCAGGTATAGCGGCGCCGGCATCCAAATCGTTCCGGGGCGTTGTTAAGGCCTTCTTCGTAGGCAGGGCCGAACATGCCCGGCTGCACGCACGCGGTCTGGTTCAACTCATTGACCGCCAAAAGCTTGTTCATGTGCGTGCTCATCACCAGGGAGATGCCCCCCTTTACCGGACGACACCCGAAATTGACCGAGGAGCCGCCGCTGTAGACCGTTACGGGAATTTGCTCGGCATCGCAGTATCGGACAATTTTTTGCACATCCTTTTTGTCCCGGGGATGAACAACCACATCGGCCACCTCGCGAATGATCCCTTTGCGAAGCTCAAGGATCTCTTCGGATGTTTTTGCCGATGCATATTTCACCCTGCTGTAGTCGTCCATGCCGACATTTTCGCTTCCCACGATGGCCGTCAACGCTTCGATCTGCCGGGAGTCTATAACCGGGGGGCGGTCTATGGCCACCGGGGCATTGCCTTCATCCTGCTTGCGGGAAAAATCAGCATCCGTCATCTGGAATTCCTGCTTCATCATCTCGACCCAGGCGTCGCTGGGATGCTTGAACTGCGAAGGATCGCC
>JAABUA010000011.1 GCA_011389515.1 Desulfobacteraceae bacterium | reverse complement strand
ACCGGGCGTTTTTGAAACGGATCGCAACCCGTATTGTCGAGCTGGATATGGGGCGGGCCGTATCTTACCCCTGTGACTACCAGACATACCTGGAACGCAGGCAGGCCGCCCTTGAAGCACGGGAAGCACAGCAGGCGGAATTCGACAAAAAGCTTTCCTCGGAAGAAGCCTGGCTCCGGCAGGGGATAAAGGCCCGCCGAACGAGAAACGAAGGCCGTGTTCGGGCGCTTCTGAAAATGCGTGAAGAACGGCGCAATCGCCGCAATCCCTTGGGAAATGTGGCTTTTCGGGTGGACGATTCCATGCGGACCGGCAAAATGGTGATTGAAGCCAAATCCGTAAGCTGCCGGTACGGGGACAAGCAGGTCCTATCCGGATTTTCGACCCGGATCGCGCGGGGAGACCGAATCGGCATCATCGGACCCAACGGCGCGGGCAAATCCACCCTTTTAAACATCCTGCTCAAAAAAACCCCGCCGGATTCAGGAGAGGTAAGACATGGCAGCGGCCTGCGGGTGGCGTCCTTTGATCAGCTTCGGGAGGCGCTGGATCAGGACAAAACCGTTGCGGACAATATCGACCACGGAAACACCTTTATTACGGTCAATGGCCAAAAAAAGCATGTTATGAGCCATTTGAAGGATTTTCTGTTTTCACCGCAGCGATGCCGGACACCGGTCCATATTCTTTCGGGCGGGGAGAAAAACAGGCTCCTCCTGGCAAAACTGTTCGCTCGCCCGGCCAACGTCCTTGTGCTCGACGAACCCACCAATGATCTGGATATAGAAACGCTGGAACTGCTCGAAGAGATGCTGTTTCATTTCCAGGGAACCGTTTTGCTCGTCAGCCATGACCGGGCGTTTTTAAACAACGTGGTCACCAGCACGCTGGTTTTTGAAGAACCCGGGCCACTGGTGGAATATGCCGGCGGATATGACGACTGGCTGCTGCAGCGGGAACCCGAACCGGAAAAAGCAAAAGAGAAAAAACCGGAAAAACCTACCGCAACCGTCAAACCATCGGCAAAAAGCAATGAAAAGCTCAATTTCAAAGAAAAACGGGAGCTGGAAGCCATATACGGAAAAATTGACGCCCTTGAAACCGCGCACAAGGATCTCTGTGCGCAGTTGTCTGATCCGGACCTGTATAAAAACAACGCTGATGAAATCGCCGACATGAAGAACCGGCTCCATGCGCTTGAAAAAGAAATCGAACGTGCACATGATCGCTGGGAAACGCTTGAAGCAAAAAAGTAAGGAGCCCCCTTTACTTCAGATCCAGAACGCCAATGGCCGGTTTGGTGAGACTGCCCAGATAAAGCCTGCCATTGGCTTCAAAGACCCCGGTGATGGGATGATAGCTGTCTTTGCCGGCATGCTGCAGGTTGTATATGACCTCTCCATCCAGAGAAAGCCCGAGCACAAAAGCATGCGCAGCCGGCTGAGGCTGCACAAATTCCGGCAGCCGAAAGGCAACCTTGCGAAGAAACGGATATCCGGATATGGCATCCAACAGCTTGTTGCGCGGCGCGTAAAGCGCTACCCAGTATGTGTCGCGGCCGTTGCTTGCAATGTTGTCCGGTAGACCTGGAAGATTCTCATAAAAGAGTTCATGAGCTCCTGCCCGTTCACCCGCGATCCAATACCGTATAATGGTATAGTTGCCGGTTTCAGCGACCAGTACCGATTTCTGGTCAGGTGAAACCGCCACCCCGTTGGCAAACTGGAGGCCGTCCAGCAGAACCCGGGTCTCTCCGGTCTTTGGATCATATCGGAGGAGACGGCCGTTTCCGCCGTGTTCAATGATGTCATCGCGGGCCTTCATTTCCGGCCCGAACCGGGAAGAAGCATCGGAGAAATAGATCATACCGTCTGAAGCAACATCGACATTATTGGTAAAACCAAAGGGAACGCCGTCAACTTCCGTACTCAACACCTCCATGCCTCCATTCTGATCGATGCGAAGAAGGCCCTTGTAGCCGTCTGCAACGATAAGCCGGCCTTCATTGTCAAACACCAGCCCCAATGGCCTGCCGCCGGTATTCGCGATCTGCTGGGGATTTTTACCGGCACTGTCAAAACGAACGATCCGGCCGTCTTCATACCCGGTATATACGCGCCCATTCGGGTCAACGACAACGTCCTCCGGACCGATCCCCTCCCCTTCCGCAATCAGCAAGACACCGGCAAGCCTGTCATTTTCAGCATACGGCCCTTCCAGGGCAGGCGCCCGGGGTGCATCCCAGGAAACCGGGTCAATGGGCACGGGCCAGAAGGCAAGATAAACGATCAGGAAAACGAAGACTGCCAGCATGATTTTTTTCATAAAGATACCTCCTGTAGATGCGGTTGTTACGGACAAACAAGCACAAAAACATTGTACCTGCCACCAAAGTTTTGTAAAATAGAATATGATGGATTCGCAAAAAGTCCAATATCTGCGTTGCGCTTCATCTTGAGAAATTTTACGTACGGTCAAGTACGCTCAATTCCTCAAGATTCGCGCGCCTTGATCTTGAACTTTTTTCTTTGCCATCGAAAAAATGACTTTTTAGAATTCGTCAAATATTATCCGTTCCGGAACTTTTCTCATATTCAGGGCTATAGCCCCTTGGTAAAGAAATGAAAACACGCACAATATCCGCATCTCAACCAAAGCGATATACAACCGGCGAAGAAATAGCCAATGCCGTTACCCATGGAATCGGTGCCTTCCTCAGCGTTGCGGCGCTGGTCATCCTGCTGGTTCTGTCCCGTGAGAATGGTGATATTTGGCGGACGACAGGTTTCACCATTTACGGCGTCTCACTGATTACCCTGTACATGTCGTCCTCTCTCTACCATGCCGTCACCGGTGAGAGACTGAAAAAAATCTTCCGGATGCTCGATCACTCGTCTATTTATCTTCTCATTGCCGGCACCTACACCCCAGTGCTGATGATCGGAATGCGGGGCGCCTGGGGATGGACCCTGTTTGGAATGATCTGGACAATGGCGGCCGCAGGGCTTGTCTATAAACTCATGTTTTTAGACCGCAGCGAACGGGTCAGCCTGGCCATCTATGTGGCCATGGGCTGGCTGGCCATTATCGCCATCAAACCGATGCTGGTCATGCTCCCTGATGGGCTTTTGCTCTGGATCCTTTGCGGCGGCCTGCTCTACACCGGCGGCATCGTCTTTTATGCATGTAAACGGATTCCGTTCAATCATGCCATATGGCACCTTTTCGTTCTCGGCGGCAGCACCCTGCACTTTGTCGGCATCCTTCTGCATCTTGCCCCTCTTGCCTGAGTGCCCGCGGGTGCCCGGATATGGCCGCACGGTTGCGGCAAAACCCCTCATACGGAGGATACATTGTATCTCATAAACAGGGATTCTGTAATTATCAAGGGAAAACAGCCTCTGGCGGATTGGATCAACATGAATGATCCCGACCATCCTGTTTCGCTTTCAGATGTGCGGGAGGAATGCACCGTCATCCTGCTGCCCGAATGCCGTGACAGGGAAGAGGCCGTGACGATCATCGAAAGCAACTTTGAAACAATCTTTTTCGGAGAGCTCGAGGGATGGTTTGTGGACGAATCCATGTGGCCAGCGTCTGTCACCCTGGAAACCTTTCAGGACTGGTTTGACATCGAATACCACAGCATGATTTTTGACGCGCTCGATGAAGATATCGAAAAACGGGAGTGATTACTCATGAGCACACCATCCGCCGCACAACTGCATTCTGTCAATCCGGCTACCGGGAAAATCATACGCTCCTTTGATGAGCTTGATGACGCCGCAATCCAGCAACACATCAGCGAGGTCGATGCATCCCAGAAAAACTGGATGAACCGGTCATTTTCAGAACGATCCGAAAAGATGAGAACGACGGCGGCAATTTTAAGAGCAGATGCGGACCGCTTCAGCCGCCTGATGGCCGAAGAAATGGGCAAGCCCCTTTCCCAGGGGAAGGCCGAAGCGGAAAAATGCGCATGGGTCTGCGAGTATTATGCCAAAAACGCTCCGCTTTACCTGCAAGACGAACCGGCTGAGACCGAGGCCGAAAAAAGCTATATCCATTATTCCCCGATAGGGGTTATCTTTGCCGTCATGCCATGGAATTTCCCCTTCTGGCAGGTGTTCCGGTTTGCCGCAGGGGCTGTCATGGCCGGCAACGGGGTGGTTTTGAAACACGCCGAGAATGTAACCGGCTGCTCCCTTGCCATTGAACAGGTTTTCAAAGACGCGGCTTTCCCCGACAATCTGTTCCGGTCCCTTGTTATTACCAAAAACAAAGCCGGACAGGTTATCACGCATCCTGCGGTGAAAGCGGTAACATTGACGGGCAGTGTAGAAGCTGGCAGGGCCGTGGCTGCCCTGGCAGGCGGAGCGCTTAAAAAATCGGTCATGGAACTGGGCGGCAGCGACCCCTATATTGTTCTGGCAGATGCACATATGGATGACGCCGTCAGCAAATGCGTGGGATCAAGGCTGTTAAACAGCGGTCAGACATGCATTTCCGCAAAACGGTTCATCGTTGAAGAAAAAATATTTGATGATTTTGTCCAAAAGTTTGTCCTGGAAATGAAATCGAAAACCATGGGAAACCCTTTGGATGATCCGGATATCGGTCCGCAGGCCCGCGCTGACCTGCGGGACAACCTGCACCGGCAGGTAGTGGACAGCATTGAAAAAGGCGCGAAAATCCTGCTTGGCGGAGAAATACCCAAAAGGGAAGGCTTTTTTTACCCGCCCACCGTTCTTGCGGACATAACAAGGGACATGCCGGTTTTTTCCGAAGAAACGTTCGGCCCTGTCGCTGCCGTGATCAAGGCGAAAAGCGAAGAGGATGCCATTGATATCGCAAACGACTCTCCCTTTGGACTGGGCGCGGCCATATTTACCCGTGACATTGAAAAAGGCGAACGGATCGCCCGTGAAAAACTCCATGCCGGCAGCTGCTTTGTAAACGATTTCGTCAAATCCGATCCGCGCCTGCCATTCGGCGGCATCAAGCTTTCCGGCTATGGCCGGGAACTGCACACATACGGCGCCAGGGAATTTACAAACGTCAAAAGCGTATACGTGGGCAGGTCGAAATGACTCCGCCGGTTTTTCTGATCTCTCATGGACAGCGGCGAAACAAATGATCAAGTAAAAACGAGCAGGATGACAAAGAATCCATCCAACATTGTATTGATCGGGATGCCCGGTTCGGGCAAAAGTACCGTGGGCATCATCCTTGCAAAAAAAACATCCCTTTCCTTTGTGGACACGGACGTGCTTATTCAGGCGTCACAGCAACAGTCATTGCAAGGCATTGTCGATACGCAGGGCTACGCTGCACTTCGAGAAACAGAGGAGGCGCTGCTTTTGGGACTATCGCTGCAGAACCATGTCATTGCCACCGGCGGCAGCGCTGTCTACAGTGACAAAGCCATGAACCATTTGAAATCAGACGGCTGCATCGTGTTTTTGGATGCCGATATAAACACCCTGATGCGAAGGATCGGAAATTTCAGTGCGCGGGGTATTGCCAAGCAGCCCGGTCAAAGCTTTGCCGAATTATTTGAAGAGCGCCTGAGGCTTTACAAAAGGCACGCAGACATCACGATCAACGGTGCGAAAATGACGCATGAGGCGGTCTGCGATACAATTATCAACGAAATGAAACGCTACCGGATCATTTTTTCCGATCCGCGAATTCCGATAGCTTCCCGGCCCTGCCCGGAGAAGACACGGTAGCGAGGCAGGCTTCGACCTCATAGTCCATAAGCGCTTCGAGGCTGACTTCGCCGGCCATGTTGAGCCCTTTTTTGATCAACTGGATGGAGAGAAGTGAATTGGCGGCAATCTTACCGGCCGTTGCCAAAGCTTCCTCCATGAGCCGTTCGGAGGGAACCACCCTGTTGACAAGGCCGATTCGCTCTGCCTCATTCCCGTCGATATAATCGCAGGTAAACAGCAGTTCCCGGGCTTTCCCCGCCCCGACAAGATCCTGAAGGAGTCGCATGGCCCCCCCTGTAACCGAGGAGGAAACCCGCGCCTCCGGAGAACCGAATGTTGCTCCTTCAGCGGCGATCCGAATGTCGCAGGCCAGGGCCAGTTCATATCCGCTTCCGAGGGCAAATCCGTTGACAGCGGCGATTGTCGGCTTGGGATATCGAATAATCTGCCGAGAGATCTCCTGGAGGCGGATAAGGTAGTCACGGTATGCCTCCAGCGATCGCCCCCTGGAGTCCTTCAGGTCGGCACCGCTTGAAAAAGCGCGTCCTGCTCCGGTAATGATCAGGACACGGACGCCGTCATCATCGCGTGCGTCTGCAAGGGCCCGTTCCATATCGAGCCAAAACTGCCGGTTCATGGCATTTAAAACCCTGGGACGGTTAAGCGTAATAACGGCGATGCTTTCCCTTTTCTCATAGATGATGCATTCAAATTCCATCTCCACGCCCTTCCGTTTTCACCCTCTCAGGTGATAATGACACGGGCATCGACAATCGACGCCCCCTTTTCATGCACAATAACCGGATTAATGTCCACTTCGGCGATCTCCGGATGGTCTATGGCCAGTTTTGCAACACGCTGCAGGATATCCTTCAGGGCGCCCACATCCAATGACCGGCGACCCCGCATCCCGGCCAGTAGCGGATATCCCTTGATCTCATGGATCATTTCCTCCAGGTCCACATCGGTCAGAGGGGCGATGCGGAAGGCGACATCCCGCAATACTTCGACAAAGATCCCCCCGAGGCCGAACATAAGAATAGCGCCGAATTGGGAATTCCGGACCATACCGATAATGCATTCCTGACCCTGGGCAGCCATCGGCGCCACGAGAACCCCTGTGATCTTGTCCGGACGGGTGACATTGCAGGCATTTGCCATAATTGTGTCAAACCCCTTTCGAACGGCATTCTCATGGTCAAGATGTAAAAGGATGCCGCCCGCATCAGACTTGTGGACAATGTCGGATGAGACGATTTTAAGCGCCACGGGAAAGCCTATTGCCTTCGCAACCCGAGCTGCCTCGTCTTGGTTTTCTGCCAGAGCTGCCGGCGGCAGAGCCATGCCGTAAAGGGAAAAAAGATTCCTGGCCTCCGTTTCCAGCAGATTCATCCGACCGGCCTTCCTGACCGATTCGATCAGGTGACTGGCTTGCGCCCCATCCGACTGGATTTTCGGCAGTGGACCGGCAGGGGCAAGCTTTTTCCTACGCATTGAAAATCCGGACATTACAGCCAGACATTCGGCGGCGCGCTCCGAAGAGGCGGTTAAAAACAATCCATTTTCATGAAGTATTTCCATGGAGCGGCAGGGAGACTGGGCAAAGGAGGAGTGGACAGCAATGGGTTTATCATAAAGGCGCATCAGACGGACCAGTTCACGGGAAGTCCGCTCCTCCAGTGCACCGACATGGGGGGCGATGATGTCCTTGAAACCGCCGAAAAAACCCGTCATATAGATGGAATCGACAGTGTCTTCTTCCATAAGCGCTTCTACGACCTTGCTGATCATGTCCGGGTTTTCTTCTGCTGTTCCGCCATAATCAATCGGGTTTGAAGCAGACATTCCGGCCAGCAGGAAAGGACGGATCTTTTCCTGGGCGGCCTGCGGCAAAACGGAAACTTCCAGCCCGAAATATTCGGCGTTGTCTGCCGCGATGGCGTTGTCACCGCCGCCCTCGGAGGTGATTGCGACGCGGTTTCCCCGGGGAAGCGGCATATTGGCAAAAGCAATGGCCATATCGAACATTTCGTCCACGTTATTGACGCGGACAATACCCCCCTGTCGGAAAGCCCCCGCCACAACGGCGTCATCTGCCGCCAGGGAGCCCGTGTGCGACATGGCCGCACGGGCCCCTGCCCCGCTGCGCCCAACCTTCAGAACAATAACCGGCTTGCGGCGCATGACATTGCGGGCTGCGCGCACAATATCCGCACCCCCCTTGATCCCCTCCAGGTACATCAGGATCGCCCGGGTGTTCTCGTCTTGCCCCAAATACTCGATATATTCGTGGAATTGAACACCAATGGCGTTGCCGGCGGAAATGATGTGGCTCAATCCGGCGCCGCGCATCTCTGCATAATGGACCATTGAATCGATGATGTTGCCGCTTTGGGCAATGACGGCCAGGGACCCCGGCCGGATGGGAGGAACACCCAGCAGATTCATGCTTCCGGAGGCGCTGAAAAGGCCGGAACAATTGGGGCCGATGATCCTGGCCCCACCATCCGCGGCCATCCGCAGAATTTCCGCCTCGATATCTTTCCCCGCTTCGCCCGTTTCGCCAAGACCAGCCGTTATGATCACGATTCCCCGGGCCCGCATGCTTACGCTGTCCGCCACCGCCTGGACAATCATTTTCGGTGCGACAACGATCATGACCAGGTCTACTTCCTGATTGATATCGAGAATCGAAGGATAGGCCTTTTGGCCGAAGAGGGTTTCACGTTTGGGATTCACGAGAAAAAGCTTGCCTGCATAACCACCCCGGATCAGGCTCCGGATTCGCCGCTCGGCCGCCTTGCCAGACACTTCAGACGCCCCGATTACTGCGATGGATGCGGGATTGAAAAAACGTTTCAGCGAGTCCATGTCACTTTCCTTGACATCGTCGGCAAGTGTTTTACATCCACCTGCAGCTATGCTTTTCGTCCGTATTTTTCGTAGCTGATTTTATCATATTGCAGCGAGGCTTTTTCATGGGGCTCCTTGTTTTCGGTAGGATACCCCACGGCAATGATCGCTTCCACTTCCAACCCTTTTTTCAACCCGAGCCGTTTCGATACATACGCACCGGCGCTTTGGCTGTCATCATGATTGCGCAGTCGAATCTGCGCCCAGCAACTGCCCAACCCCATATCCGTGGCTGCCAGGTGAAGAAAGGCTGCTGCAATGCTTGTATCTTCGACCCAGACATCCGTTTTATGAGGATCCGCACAAACCACGATGACCAACGGTGCGTTTTCAATAAAGGCAGTACCGTGTGACCTTGCACCGGAAAGCTTCCGAATCATTTCCGAATCAGTGACCACAACAAATTCCCACGGTTGGGTATTGCGGGAAGAAAAAGCTCTCAATGCGGCTTCGACAAGCAATTCGATTTTCTCTTTTTCAACCGGTCGCTGCTGGTACTTTCTTATACTTCGCCGGGCCCGAAGCAAATCAATAAACATATTCTTCTCCTCTTTCTGGAAACGCCGTTCATTCGAAGATTACCTATAAAAAAAATAATCACATATCCGTGAAGCGCATTATTTTTTCGGCAGATGCCGGGATAACCTGAGATCCCCTATTCGCTGATAAGAAGCGCAAGCACATCAACTTCCGGCCTGCCCGGATCAGTCAGGATGCCATCTTCATGGGTGTTGTTTATTAGACCCTATCTCAAAATTGTCTTTTCGGCCCAATATCTGTGTTGGCGTCTTATTTCAAAATATTCGAGTATGTCTGCGGTTTGAAACAAGACGCCGACGCGATCTTAAACCGAAATCCGAATGTTGAAATGGTTTTAGAAATCAGCAATCACCGCATATCCCTTATTCTGGTATCCAACAAGGGATATCCAACCGTTTTCCACTTTTTCGATTTCAGGAAGTATCGTATCTGGATCCACATTGTTCGCCTGGGCCGCGACCATGCAGATTTCAAACGTAATGCCATCCCTGTCCATGTCGGCGATCTTTTCAGCAAGCCGATTCAGCGTTTCATGTTCCTGCTGATCAAACCCCGACCTGTCCACTGAAACCAGCTTCACCGAAGGGCCGATGAACACCAGTATGATATCCGGCTGGCTGCCGTTTACTGCCATATTCGGATCATCTTTCATGGTGTGAATCAGACCCAGGTGAGCCAGTGCAGTTGCGGGGTCGCTGATTCTGAAGTCGAATATGGTATCGGTTGATTCAACCCCCTGCATCGCCTTGTACTCAGCGGACATGGCATTCGTTATCCCAAAAAGAAGCAGGATAGCGGCAATGAATAGATACCCTGTTTTGAAAAATTTTGTTTTCATATCAATCCCTCCTATTGTTAGAGATTATAACTAACAATAATAATAGGAACGGGATACCTTCCATGGGGGGAATTGTTTATTTATAGATTCTTGTGAGTGTATTTTTTTTATTTTCTGTCTTGGTAAGCGGCGATCGGATTTTGACTATTAGGGAAAATTCCTGATCCTGTTGCTGCACGACTCATCCGGATTTGATGCCAGATTTATCCCTTTATCCTCTTGCTCTCCCCTTCAGATAAATAGAAAGTCCTGTAATGACAAGCCCGATCATACCAAAAGCAAGCAATGATCGATAAAGCGTGCCGATTGCGCCGCCGCCGAAATGCAGCGTGCTTAGAAAACCATGATGGTGTTCAAAGTTTAAATAAAGTCCTGTGCCTGCCTGGGCAAGAACAAAGACCGCCAGGGTGACACCGAGTATGCGATGGTATTTGCGCAGATCCTTTTCCTTCATTTGAAAACTCCCAATTTCATTTTCTCACTCCACCCAGTCCCTTCTTTTATCCACAACCTGCTTTTCCGCCAACGAGCCGATTGTCAACTGCAGCGGCACCAGATAAATACTCTTCCACACCTACAGCGAAATAAGATATTCAATCAGTGCGTCCTGCTCCGCATCGCTCAGTCTGGGGCCGAACCGGGACTTTCCCATCATTCGCTGAACCGTGCGCTTCCATCTTTCCCGGTCATGATCTGCCCTTTCAACGCGGTTTATGTTATGGCAAACCGTACAGCGCTGCATGGCAATACTTTCCCCATTTTCTGCAACCAGATTCCGAACCGAAACGAACTGCAAAAGCAGGGCAAGAATCAGGACGAAAAACACGCCGCTCAATACCGTTTTTTTCATGGATCACTCCTTGTCGCCGTGTGTTAGATGCTCCCGATGATAACATCGAATGTAAAAACAGTAAGTGTGGGAAAAAATATAATCGCAAAGCTGGCAATTGCAAATCGGGCGCCGTCTTTCCGGCGATTTCCTGCTTTACAAACGGGTATGATCCGAATACGGCCTTTCCGTCTTCCTGCGGTGCATTGTCAAGGCAATAATTGACGACTTCGCAAAAAGTCCAATATCTGCGTTGCGAGCAATTTTTGAAGAATATCACGTACGGATAAGTACGCTCAATTCTTCAAAAATTGCTCGCGCCTTGATCTTAAACTTTTTTCAAAGCCGTCTGATCGCGACTTTTTACGAATGCATCAATAATTGTTTTATTTAAAAATCGATATCCGCAACCAGGGGGAGATGATCTGAGGCAGCAATGGCTGGATAACCGGCAACCGTATGCAGTGAAATCAAACATTTTGCCGGATGAACCCAGATTCGATCAAGGGGCAGCATCGGGAACCGTGCCGGGAAAGTAGCGGGAGCAGGCAATTTTCCAAAACGGCGCTTGATCCAATTCAATGGGCGTGACCACAAGAACCATTCATTAAAATCGCCAAGCAGGATCGTTATATCAGCAGATTTGCTGTCGAGAATTGATAATAGCCGCCTGATTTGCTTTCTGCGCTCATACGGCCTGAGTCCGATATGAGTAGCTACAATTTTTAAGGTAATCCCGGCAATTGGATAGGTAACCTCGATTGCCCCCCTTGGCTCCCGATGGTCTATGCTGATATCCATACGCCTGACGCTGAAAGGGGTTATCCTTGACAAAACTGCATTCCCGTAAAAATCTTTTTTATCAAGGAGTGTGGGGCCGGGTATCGCTTCGGCCCCGACAGCCTTTGCCAGAAAGGTCAGTTCATTTTCCGATGAATAAGGATCGAAAGCCACCTCCTGGAGCGCTATCACATCAGCGTTAAGCTTTTTGATCACATCCGCTGTACGAAGAGCGTCTTTTATGCCACCTCTCCCGACACTGCGATGAATATTGTATGTCGCAAAACGCAGCTTCATTCAGTCGTTATTCTTTGACGCATGTTTCTTGTGTTTACGCGTAAGCCAGTTTTTCATACCGACAAGCCCTGCAGCAGCCAGGGCTATCACGGCAAAAAGCACCCCGAAGCCTGCAATACCGGATTGATTCAGGTTAAAAAGAATCCCCTCGGTAATTAATCCAATAGCGATGACTCCGGGAAGCATGCCGATAAGTGTTCCGACCACAAAATCTCTGAACCTGATCTCAGATGCGCCTGCAATCAGGTTGATCAAAGAAAACGGGGCTACTGGAATCATTCGTAATGTTATTACAGTAAGTATTCCGGACGCTGCAAGCTTACGATTGACCCTGTTAAAGCGACTGCCGGACAATTTTCTGACCGTATCCCGTCCCAGAAACCGGCCTGCTGCAAAAACAACCATTCCGCTTAATAGCGCTCCTGACAAGGCATAGGCGCCTCCGGCAAAAGGCCCGAAGACAATAATCGATGCAATAAACATCAGCGTAATCGGAAAGGCGGTGACACCGGCAACGATAAAGCCGGTATACACCAATACAGGGGCAAAGGTTTGATGGCGCAGCCACTTTCCGGCTGCAACGATGGAATTCAAATCTATAAAATCACCAAGAGGCGACCAGCGCCACAAACCGGCAAGGAACAAAATAGCGGAGACCAGCAATAAAACTCTCCACAGAAGACGATAGGCTGAGGGCTGCTGATCCTTGCTGACAAAATAGTCAAATAACTCATCCGGCTCAATCGGTTTTTCCGGATCAAGGAGTTCAGATTCCGGAACCCACATGTCAATATCCTGCGGCACCTCTCCGGCAAAAGGTACAAGGGTACGTTTGTTTCCCTGGAGAGATTCAATTCCATCAATAAGGGATTTCTTCCCGGCTAACACATCCGCAATTTTGTTGACATCCCTGTCAAGATGTTCCGCAAGCAGCCGGTTGCGAAAATCCGTGATCGCCCCCCGGATATCATCCTTTTTCTCTGCGAATATGGCGAGATCAAGTTCAGAATCAAACCCCATGGATCGGTTGCTCAGGTTTGACGAACCGATACGCAGAAAATCCCCGTCTATGATCATCACTTTGGCATGAACCATCAAAGCGAGGTGAGGATCTACACTCAAGCGCGGGTAATATGTGCGAAGGCGGCCGTGGATATCTTTTTTTCTGAGATCATTCAGAAGCCTTCCCCGGAGGATATCCATGGTATGCTGTTCCAGCCAACCGCCGGTCTTCTCGGGCATCACAATAACCACTTGCGGCCCATCAGCCTCTTTCAGGCGACTTCCCAAGGCCTTGCCGATTCGGTGTGAACTCAGGTACTGATTTTCTATGTAGATATAGCTCTTTGCAGCCGCAATGCTGTCCAGATAAAGCTGTTCAATTTCTAGGACAGCTTTCTGATCCATATATTGAGGCAGGGTTCTGGCGATAATGACAGGCACATTTTTCAGAACCGGACGAATCGATTCAGGCCAGGGGTCGATTTTTTCCTGAAAATGCAAATCAACCGGCTTTTCACCGCCGGCCTTTGTCCACCGTTCCCTTGAAACTTCCCCCAATCTGCGTGCGGCCGGCCCGCTGACCGCCATTTGAATATCATGAAATGGCGGATACTGTTCACCATCAGGATCTGTGCGCCGCGGATCATCCGCCAGATGCCGGGATGTGTCCCAGCGCCATTTGCTTAGATCCATGCCGCCCGCAAATGCCAGGGAATCGTCGATAACAACGATTTTTTGATGCTGCGATGCACCGATCGGATGCTGGCCATCAATCCTAAAGTGTACGCGCTTGCTGCTTCTCCACTTGAATTTGTATCTTGGGAAAAATTCTCGCTCCATGGTGTAGATCATCGCGAAATCCCAGCACAGGATATAAACATGCAACGCTTTATTTTCGGAGGTAATCCGGTTGATAAGGGCGCCGAGTGTAACCGGATAGCCGTGTTTTTCATCGTCCCGAATCAGCGCAAGCCTGCTGTGCAGATCCCAGCCTACGATAAAAATGCTGCGGCGTGCCTTTTGAAAGGCCTCATAAAGTGCGCGGAAGTAGGCTTCACCGTCCACGATAAACGATGCTTTTTCCGCATTTTCGATTTTCCAGCAATTATTTGAAGATATTATGGTTTGCTTCAAGGAGAATATCCAACCCGGTATAATAAAAGACACTCTTGTCCAAAAACCGATTCAGCGTAGTTAGACTATTTTCGACCGGATTTTTAAAGGGTTGAAAAAAAATTCTCCTTGTGGGTACTGTTGAGTTGTCAAGAAACAACAAACGCCAAAAAACCAAGGAGGATGGCCAATGATAAAACATGCGAGCATGTTCAGTCAACTGATTGCTATGATCGAGCGTAAAAAACTTCATGGGCTTGTGCAGTAGATGGGACTTAACGATGCCATCATTGTTACTTCTCAAGGCCAGAGGCGGGGTGAAAAAGAATTTCCACCCGATTGTTCAGTGCTCTCCCGGCCCAGGTTCGATTCGATGCCGCAGGGTTTTGAATGCCCAACCCTTTTGAATCGATCCGCACGGGGTTGATCCCGTTACCGCCCAGGTAGCTTTCCACGGTGTACGCCCTCAACGTGGAGAGATGCTGTTTGTATTGGGGATCTCCAGACGAATCGGCGTATCCCACCACCGACGCTTTCATCTCCGGATTCACCCGCAGCAAATCCTTCGCCTGATCCAGGGCTTCAAGCGAGCGCGGATCCGGTTCATATTCATCCCTGAGAAAATGTATCACGATCTTTACAGACATGGCAGGTTTTACAGCGGCCAGAGAACTGTTTTCCGCATCCCCTCCTGAAGGAGCGACCCGCCGCTCTCCCATGACGGGGTAAAACCGTCCCAGCGATGCAGGAATATACAGGTAGGCAAAATAGCCTCCCAGCAGAAGCAGAAAGAGCACGAACAGACGATTTACTTTCAAAGGTTTTTCTGGGACAGGAACAGGTACCGGAGATAAATTCTGGTCCGGCGGCTTTATGGGCGGTCGAATTTCCAATTCGCGGGCACACTCGGAAATGATCGCAGCCGATACAGCGTCTTTGCTGCCGATATAGGCGGTGAGAAGCGCACGATCGCATATAATATTGATCAAACGGGGCAAACCTCCTGAAAAGTCGTATATGCAATCTATGGCCTTATCGCTGAAAAAGTTTTTTTCAGCACCCGCCTGCCTCTGGCGATGCCGGAGATATTCACCAACATCCTTTTTATGTATCGCTTCGATATGATACGTGTGCGTTATTCGCTGGCGAAAGGATGTGTTCCTATCATCTGTGAGCTTCTCATTGAATTCGTCCTGCCCGATGAAAAAAGCATGCAAAGGATTGGCTCCTGGTTTTCCCAAGTCCGAAAGCTGGCGGATCACCTCAAGTAAATCATTGGTGAGGTGCTGGGCTTCATCGATTATCAACAAGAGAGTTTTGCCCAAATGATATTGCTCGTTGAGGAAGCGTTCGAAATGAATGATAAAATCATCCATGGAAGCAAAGGACTCGTTTATACCGAATGCGGCGGCCATAAAGTGAATGAAATCCAGCAAATCAAGTTTGGGATCCGGTATTCGAGCTGCCAGAACATTATCGGGTAGGTTTTCAAAAAGCGCGTTCAAAAGTGTCGTTTTGCCGGTGCCGACATCTCCTGTCAACACCAGAAAGCTGCGGGATTTCATCACCCCGGATTGGAGAACCGCCAAGGCTTCCTTGTGCTGCTTCCCAAGCCAGAGAAATCCGGGGTCCGTATTGATCTGAAAAGGTTTGATTGTAAAACCGAAATGTGAACAATACATAGCAGAAATCTTCCTGAAGCTGGATCGCTGGTAATTACTGATCGATATTGATTCGGCCTGCATATCGGTAAAACAGCATCGAAAACACATCGTTCTTGACAATAAAAAATATCAGCGTCATACGCCTTTGTCGAATAAAGATCCGGGGAATACTGCAAAAGAAAGGGGAATTACCCCCTCTCGCCGGTTTTTATATCGAAGGCCGCTGGATAAGGGATAATGACAGCGGGATGCGGGAAATCAGGACGATTCAATGGAAAGAAGACAGGGTGTTTTCCCCCGAAACAAAAAAGGAGCCCGGATAACCCGGACTCCTTGATTCACGCTGTATCTGCCCCTTTGGATCAGGAATAGGAATAAACGCCGTATTCGATTTTTTTGTTCAACAGTATATTGATATTTTCCTGGAGTTCTTTTCTTTTGGGATTTGCTTCCCAGGCTTTCCAGTCTTCCGCTGACTGCCAGGTTCCAATAACCACAATTTCTTCCGGGTCGTCGATGTTTCGCAGTGTCTCCCCGGAAATGAAGCCTTTCTGACGCATGGCATATTCCCTCAGGGAAATTAAAAGCGGATATACCTCTGCAATTGAATCTTTCGGAATATTTCTCCGGATAATTACTTTTACGGTCATGCTCATCCCTCCCTTTTCATCGTGTGAAACCGGGTTGTTCCGGAACCCGCTATTCATACATGATAACAGCTGCCTTTGTTAAAAATATAATCGGTCTGATTGCAATATCAAGCAGGCTTGCGAAGAATTTGATCTGAAACTGCTGCTGGTTCATAGTTATAATATCCGGGGCTTGACAACATTGCTTTTGGATGAAATGTTTAGTAAAGCGTATATGGTGCGTAAGATGCCACCATCTCCTTACAAAACAGGATAAATGACCATGCCCACAGATAACGAGAACAATTGCGGCATAAGGGAGCCGCAAAACGGATGCCGGGTAACCCTGGCACGGCTCCAGGAACTGCCGCTTTATTACCGCGAGACCATCCCGAACGACTACCTCGATGCCATGGGGCATATGAACGTGCGATGGTATATGGCCCTGTATGATCAGGCAACCTGGCACTTTTTTGACACCATCGGAATGACTTCAGACTACCTGAAGACCTTTCATGCCGGCGCTTTTGCCCTGAGACATTTTCTCAATTACTTCAGTGAAATCCACGCGGGACAGACAGTGGCCCTACACACCCGGGTACTTGGCCGCACTGACAAGCGGTTTCATTTCATGCACTTTATGATCAACGAGACGACCCTTCAGGTGGCGTCCAGTTTTGAAGCACTGGGCACCCATGCCGACCTGAAGCAGCGTCGTTCCGCTCCTTTTCCTGCTTTTATAGCAGATAAGATAGATGTTCGGCTCGATCAGGACCGAAAAATCGACTGGGAAGCGCCCGTATCCGGTATAATGAACCTTTGAAAAGAACCTATCTCAAAATTGTCTTTCGGCCCTAATTTTGTTGGCGTCTTATTTCAAATCCTCGAAATACTCGCGTATGTCTGCGGTTTGAAACAAGACGCCGCAAGGGTCTTGAACCGAAATCCGAATTTTGAAATGGGTTCTGTTCGATAAAACAATACGGCTGAAACATTTTTATACACTGCTGTCCATACAGGAGGAGACAATGACGAAAAACAGCGAATACAAAGCATGGCGGGTTCATGAAAAAAACGGCGAATATACCGGGGAAGAAGAGACCTGTCATATTGCGGATCTGCCAGAAAACGAGGTGCTTATCCGGGTAAATCACTCATCCCTGAACTATAAGGATGCGCTTTCCGCTTCCGGCAATAAGGGGGTTACCCGTAACTATCCTCACACGCCGGGTATTGATGCCGCAGGTGAAGTGATGGAATCCGGCACGGACAGCCCCGCTATAGGCGCGAAGGTTGTCGTGACGGGGTATGACCTGGGGATGAATACAGCCGGCGGTTTCGGGCAATATATTCGCGTACCGGCGCACTGGTGCGTGGAGATGCCGGTCGGCTGGGATACGCGCACGGCAATGGTTTATGGCACCGCCGGTCTGACTGCAGGCCTTTCCGTGACCAAGCTGCTGAAAATGGGGGCGGCACCGGAGCAGGGCAAAGTGGCCGTGACCGGTGCAAGCGGTGCGGTGGGAAGTGTTGCCGTTGAAATACTTTCGAAAATAGGCTTTCACGTTGTCGCGGTGAGCGGGAAACCCGGCCTTGCCGATACCCTGAAGCAACTCGGGGCTTCGGAAGTGGTCGGTCGGGAAGCCATTTCTCCGGATAAAAAACCTCTCCGTAAGCCCCTGTTCGCCAACGCTGTCGATACGGTCGGCGGCACCCCTTTGGCCGAGCTGTTGAAGCAGATTCTGCCGGGCGGTTCTGTTTCCTGCTGCGGGCTGGTGGCTGGTGCGCAACTGGAAACCACGGTACTGCCGTTCATCCTTCGGGGGGTGAATCTGCTCGGGGTGGATTCCGTTGAAATTCCATTAGATGACAAAAAGGTGGTCTGGAAGAAGCTGGCCGGCGAATGGGCCTGTTCCCGGACCGAAAAGACAGCCAGGGATATTGGCCGCAGAGACCTTGATGCCGCGTTAAAGGCGTTTTTAAAAGGAGAGTCCAGCGGAAAAATTGTGCTGGATCACCGCTTGTAGCAGATCATGGTGCAAGCCGTTGGGCCAGAACCATCCCGATCATGGCGATACATTCCATATCGAGATAATGGGCCGCTCGCTTTTCAAACAGCAGGGAGGAGTCCGCTGGAAAATCCTCGTCTTCATCGTTATACACCATGTAAATCGGCACTTCCGGCAGGGCCTGAAACACATAGGACAAGTCGCAGGAGATGCCCAGGTCGCAAGGCTTTCCCCCCAGCGCCTGGCAGTGTGTTTCAAGGGCATCGATGTTGCCGGAATAAGCCCTGGATATCGGTTTTTCGGCGGTATTCCTGAAGCCAAGGACATAGGGAGCCCCATCCCGGAAATCCTTGTATGTTACGAGTTCCTTTTCTTTCCCGGGGATTTCAGGGCAAAGAAGCAGATATTTGCAAAGGATGACGCTGATCGAATGCTGGGGACGGTTCCCCTTCCGGTCTGTGATTCTCTTCGCTGTAATGGTGTACCATTTATTGAAAAAGGGGATCCCGATGGCGTTTCCATCCACCCGGATCCCCAGCAATTCCGATTTCCCGGTCAGATCGAGGGCCGCCACTTCGGCAAGGTAATCATTGTAAATTTTTTCAAAAATAGGCGCTTCTGATCGCATATTTTTCCCCTGCTCTTGTTCGTGTTTCTATGCCTTTGCCATTACCCTTTCCAACCTTTGGTTTTTTTTCGTAAAACAATTGAAACAGGAGCTTATAGGGGAGTGCGCTCCCTCATAATGTACGTGACTTCTATCCGGTCGGCTTCTCCATCAGCAATCTGCGCGGAAGCGGGCTCCAGAAGCAGTTTGGTATGGAATGTTCCCGAAGAAGAAAGCTTTCCGATATCCACCGGCTCCGTATAAATGGTATCAATGGCTTCCAGCTGCCTGCTGGCCCCGACCATGCGTATGGTTGATGGAGAAAGAACAGCAGACTCCAACCGCATACCCGCAGGCGGACTCCCCACCCAATCGACCTGGATGGGAATCCGTTTGGAAGAGAGTTTGTCCACGCTTACCGTCAAAACAACCGGCTCCATGCGGTTCAGCCGGATACCTGGCGGAAGACTTATATTTTTGGCACTCAAATTAAATGTATTTGTCCCGATCTCCGCCTGTGACAGATCGATTGAGACCTTGACCTGGTCTGACTGGATATGCTTGATTAAGGGGCCTGCTCCGATAAGATAAAGACGGATATTACTGGCGGAGGTGCCAAAAATATCCAGGTCCGCCTTGCGATTGGTAAATTCCACCGGCACCTCGATGACTCGCAGCGTGTCCATGGCTTTTGTAAAGCTGAACCAGACGGCGATGATGCAAAGCAGGCATACCAGACCTGCGGCGGCCAGTTCCAGGCTTTCGCGCTTGACTCCCTTTACCGAATCCTGTCCGATGCCCAGGTGACGGCGCAGGTTATGCCGCAATACCTGCCCGTCATGGATGTCGATGATTTCATTGCCTTTGGCCAGGATTATATTGCCGGTTTCCTCGGAGACCACGATTACCATGGCATCCGAATTCTGGGTGAGCCCCAATGCGGCCCGGTGCCGGGTGCCGAATCTCTCCGGGAGGTCCTGACGCAGAGAAAGCGGCAAAATGGTACCAACCCTGGTGATACGCCTTCCCTCAATCACCACCGCTCCGTCATGGACGGGATTGCCATTCCAGAAAATGGAAAGCAGCATTTCCTTTGATATCAAGCCATGCCATTCAACTCCACCCTGGACTTTATCCTTGATATCCTCTTTTCCAGGAATAATAATCAACGCGCCGATACGGCCACGAGACAACTCGCTGACACTTTCTGTCAGAATATCTACCGGGGTCAGCGTGTTTTTCCTGGGAAAACCCCACAGGATTGCCCGCATGTTCTGGGCCTGAAGCACATTGCGGATTTCATTTCTGAAAACAATAATAATGATGAGGGCGGCGACCGCGGCAATCCCCTGCATGACCCAACTCGTAACGACAAGGCCCATCTGGGAGGCCACCAACTGAAACAACCACAGAAAGGCCAGGCCAGCTACCACGCGCATCACCTGCGTACCGCGGAAAAGGACATAGAGACGGAAAAGGATGTATGCATTCAGAAGGATATCAATGATATCCTGCCAGCGAATCATAGTGGTCAGGGGTTCTATGGGTATCATGGGCCGCTATTCAATTACGCTGAATCGTAAAGTGGTTAAAACCTGATCATTTGCATCCACGATATCTATGCGCCATGGACCCTTGTCGAATTCACGCAGCTGGATAAGGCTGTAGGTCGACCATTGCGGCGGCTTCAAGACAAGCTGCTTCTCCGCTACCAGCTCACCTTTCCGATACCACCGGTGCCAAATGAACGTTTCCCTCGAAATGACTGCAAAACGCGTAAAACATATGATGCTGCCATTTTCAATGGAAAAAGCGAGTCCCGGATTAACGGGCCGAAAGTCTTCGATATCCTCGCATACGACTGCCTGTTCCAGGGACAGCACCTGTTTTTGAGGGTTCTGGGCAAAACCGGAAGAAAATGTCCCCATAACCGCTAACAGTAAAATGCCGGTGCAAACAAGGCGAAAATACATGTTATTTCCTTGTCTATCATATGTTTTCATACCCCTCTTATGAAACCGTTTTATGTTTTTTGCAATGGAAAAGGAGCAAAACACTGTAGAAAAACCGCACACCGGGCCTGCCCGGAAAAGGCCCCATTGACATACGTTTAGAAAAAGGTGCAACTGCCTGGTGGATATCATTTTACGCATTTCCACTGTCTCTGACCGGCAGTACATGAATGCTGCACATGCGGTCCAGGGGCATTACGGCTCCCTGCTCGAGGTCTACTATCCAGGCTTTTATCTTTGTCTGCATATCCGCGCTCCAAAGCCAGGTAATCTTCTTCAACTGTTCCATGGATGGTTTGCAGAATGTCTCCAGGCTATCGCGCTTGCGAAGCAGGCTTACCAGTTCATCAATGGTTGGCAGTCGCCATTCCGGCGGCGGTCTCCGGGCAAAGCGCTTACGGTTCAATATGGCGACAAAGTCCATGGCATGCTCCAGGTCCATGGGTACGTCAGATGCGGATGCAGCCCACACCAGGTTAGTGGAGAGGTCCAGGGTGCCGTCATCGTGTTTTTCAAAAGTGTTTTCAATATGGGAAACGGGCTGCAAAAGACGATTCAACCCACTGGAAACCAATGGAATTCCGCTTCCGGTGCGTACCGGCTTACTGCGCAAGGCAGCGCGGGAAGCCGCAGGAATAACGACAGTCGTTGTTGTGCTTTCCGGCAGTCGGCAGACCTGGTCGCGCCTTTTTTCCCATTGACGGCCCAGTTCCTCTGTTGCCTTTTTCATTGCCCGTGCGTTGGAAAAGCGTTTGTGCGGCTCCGGTGCCAGGACGGTTTTTAAAAATACGGCCCACTCGGCACCCAAAAACGAATGGTGATCCGAATACCCGCGGGTATGGTCCGGCAGCTTCCCGGTTACCATTCTGTAAAATACCACACCAACGGAATACAGATCCGCCCTGGAACCGGCCGTTTCCGGGTCCGCCTCCTGTTCAGGGGCGGCATAATAAGGCGATCCGATGATCATGGCCGAGGGATGCTTCTGTACTTTGCCTTCCCGCCTGGAAAGGCCCAAATCGATGATCTTGATATCCGCCTGCCGGGTGAGCATGAGATTCCCCGGCTTTATATCCCTGTGAACAATACCGGCATCGTGCAGCACGGCCAGCCCGTCGAGGGTCTGTGATATCATACGGGCTGCTTTTATAGGCGACAATGGCCTGGTGAGCCCCTCAACCCTTACGGATTCCCCGATCAGCATACCCAGATTAAAGCAGAGATACTCCTGGACGAAAAAGGGATGACCTGCATATTCACCCGTTTCATGAACTGCAGCGATGTGCGGATGCCGGAGCATTCCCATAATCCGGGCCTCATCGAAAAAACGCCGCCGGATCTCCTCTTCTCCAAGCAGGCGGGCCGTCATCTCGCTGGGCCTGAGCAATTTCAGCGCCAATAGCGTTCCCCGTTCAAGATGCATTACCTTGAACACCCGGGCCATGCCGCCGTATCCCAGTATTTCAAGCAGTCGGTAATTTCCGATGTTTCGCATCAATCTACATAAAGGCAAATAATCGATAAAATAATGCAAACAAACGGCTTGAGACAAAAATCCCGAAGCCGGCAAGGGCTTCGGGATTTTGATTACAAGCTATCTCAAAAAAAAGATCGCGCCCGCTGGCAAGGCGTGAGGTGATGAGAAAGCGGAACATATACGTAATATGTGAGCATTTTGAAGAGCCTCACAACGCCGCCAGAGGGCTGCGTTCCCGTTGGTATCATTCCCCGGTAACATATTCATAATTCATGATTTCAGTGGCGGGCAAAAACGTATTTGGCACATTGTTTTCGCGCATCCTGTCGTATATCATGGCATTGGCGCCAAACAGCAGGGAACGGGCATCATACCCGAGAATTCGCAAATATCCCGCGATATAGGCACTGGTCTGACCGGTGTAGCAGTAAATGACGTTGGGGATATCCGTAGAAAGGGTCAAAAGATCATTTTCGCTTCTGAACGGCTGGGTTCCGGGGGGATAATTGACCGCCCCGGGAACGTGCCCCTGTTTGCGGTAAAAATCCGGGGCCCAGTAATTGACGATGTAATAACCACCATTGGCATAAAAATCATTGAAAAGGCAGCAATGTCCGACCATGACCGGCCCGAAGCCTTCGGCGAAAAGCGTTTCGAGCCTGGCTTCCAGGATTTCTTCCGGGTCGGTTTTGCCGGTATTGAGCCGCGGAAGCGGCCCTGGTGCTTTCTTGGGCGGCGATTCCGTGTGAACAAATTCGGCCTGGCGCTGGCTGCTAATATTTTTCAGCCATGAATCCTCGGCAAAAACATGGGACCAGGAACTGATGCCATACTTCAGCGAAACGGTGTTCTCATAGCCGGCTGCCCGGAGCAGGGACGTCTGGTAGCCGGTGGCCTGGCCGGCAAAACATATCAAAACGATGTTTTCGTAGGCATCCGCATCAATACCTTTCACATGGTTGTATACATCAGTGATGTCCACATGGACGGATCCGGCAATATGCCCTTTTGCAAAGGCTTCCGGAGAGCGGACATCTATCAGGTACTGCTTTTCCGGCCGGGTGAGCATATTTACTCTGAGGTTCTGTGCGGTGATAACAAAGGAGCCTCCCGTATGCAGATAATCCCGCTCATTTTCAAAAAAATCGAGCAGGATCTGCGCCTCATTGACAGGCTCCGGCTTCTGCCCCAAATGGGCGCAACCGGACATGAGGGTCAAAAGCATCACCCCCAGCAAGCCGATCCATAAAAGTCTTTTCCTGATATTTTTCATTTTCAGCTCCTGATTCCAGATATTGTTTGTATTGATTTGCCTTTTTTATTCCCATCCTTCCGGAAGCCTGCCGTCAACGACGATATGCTTGTTTGCGGTTTTTTCCCACTCTTCCTTTAAATCCTTTTCAAACAGATACAGTTCCCGATTGTGGTTTTCAGGCGCATCCGGCCGGATGTGGCAATTTGCATAGCAGGTATCGCCGGCATCTACTTGCGTCCGGGAGGTCCATTTCTGGATGTTGTGCGGGGTGGTATAGTTATACGTCGTTTTGGCATCGAAGTTTTCGGCTTTTTCAACCCCGTAATTGGACCATGTATCCGGGGCGGCCAGGGTCCGGCGAAGCAGGGCCATCCGATACGGTTTGTTTTCAGGAATGGGGTTCATGCCGATTTTAAAACTCAAATGGGATGGAATCCTGGCACCTTCCCCGCCGACATGGCAACTGCCGCAATTGTTGTAAGCCTGGGAGTGGCAGACGTAGCAGTCAAGATCCCCCACGTGTGCCTGATGGTAGGCGTTGCCGTCTTCCATCCCCGGATGACAGTCGTCGCAGGATGGATTGAGTGGAGATTCAAACCGGGTGGCGTAAATATTGCCGTCCCCGTGAACATTTTTCTGCCCGTGGCAGTCCGTGCAGACAAAACCGGCTTTTGTCAAGTGGACATCCGGGCTTGTACCGACGCCAAGACCAAAATAGGCATGGCCGCCTCTGCTGGAATGGCAGGAAACGCAGACATCGCGGGTGTCCGGCGTGCGCTGGAAATCATGCCCCCTGGCAAGCCCCCCGCCGGCAGCAGGTGGCCTGGTGACGTGGCACGAGCCGCAATCCGCATGACAGGTGGCGCAATTCTGCTCGTACCCTTCATGTATACGATCCGGGAGCTGATCGAATGAATCGTATCCCAGACGCATGGCGACGCTTCTTTTCTGCCCCCAACCCTGCTGGTGAAGACTCCCCTCGACGTTGCCGACAATGTCGTAATGGCAGTCGCCACAGGCAGCCTCTGGAACGGATGAAGGGGATTTGACAAAATTTCCGGAATGGGCTTCCTGCTTGTCTGCCGTGTTGTCAATGCCGCCATGGCAGGATGTGCAACCGATCTGGCCATGGATGGAATTTTTGAATTGCTCAAATCCAGGCCCCCCAAGAAAAACCCTGTCAAATGGTTCAATATGCGGCGCCGCTCCCCCACAGCCCTCGGCCGGCGGATCCGTATCCGGGTCGGCAAGTTCCTGCAATGTCTGATAGCTGGTATGGCAACCGGCACATGAATCGATTTTCGTCGCTGCCCGATCCGATTCTGCGACAGGCCTTTTTTCAACACACGCGGTATGCAGGATGACCATAAAAACAATACCTGTGAGACAGATCCAGAAAAGTAGTGCCTTTTTCATGTATTTGACCTCCGGGACCGGGTTTTGAGAATATGATAAATTATTATAGTTTTCATACGGGACATATGCAAATTTTTGAAGGACTTTTCTATAACCTATCATAAAATTGTCTTTCGGCCCAATATCTTTGTTGGCGGTTTTCCGGTTGGGGGTGATGTCGTCCAGCCAATGCGAAAATTCCGGAAGTAATAAAAACCATCTGATATGACGGCATTTTTTACAAATTGACAGAAAGCCTCAATTTTGTTACGGATAGAGAGAAAAGGAAACACGGCCGGTTTCTTTAACAAGCTGTTTCTAAAATAAATCTGCTTCGGTGTATGATCTGCGGGCAGGGAAAACTCAAGAGGCGTCCATGCCAGGTGCGAAGAAACACTCATTGCCGAAGATAGGGCTTTTGTTGCTGCTGTCGGCCTTGATCGGCTGTGCCCTGGTTCTCGCCTCCCCGCAGGATGCACCCCCTCCGCTGATTATCGGCCAGGATATTGACCGCCAAACCCTTACGCCGCATCTTTCCTATATTATCGATCCGACAAACCAAGCGGAAATAGGTGATGTGGCGAGCCTCCCCGAGCGCTTCAGCCCTGTTCCGGATCGCAGGGGAGATCCGAGTTTCGGCTATTCCAGGAATGCCTACTGGTTCATGTTCACGGTGAGAAACTACAATACCGCGCCTGTGGAGTGGATCCTTGAATTCAACTACCCCCTTATCGACTTTCTTGAACTCTACATTCCGGATAACGGCACATATCTCGCTATAGAAACAGGGGATCGCCTCCCGTTTGACAATCGGATGGTGTCCTACCGAAATTTTGCCTTTCCCCTGACGGAGCCGCCGGGCGAACGCACCTATTTTCTCAGGGTGGAATCGAGCGGCTCCCTGACCGTTCCGCTCATGGCATGGTCCCCCCCTTTGTTCCAGAAAATGATGAACCAGGAAACCATGGTTCTTGGCTTCAGCTATGGCATCCTCCTGGCCATGGCCCTTTACCACCTTTTCATATTTTTTTCGATCCGGGAAAAAAGCTACCTGTATCTCACCTTTTTTATCGTTTTTGCCGGCCTCTTTTCAATGACCAACGTCGGGCTGTCCTTCCAGTATTTCTGGCCTGGAAACCCTGGATGGGGAAATGACATATACCCATTTCTCCTGGCCGCGGCAAACCTTTCAACCCTTCAGTTTGCCCGTGCTTTTCTCAGTACGGGAAAACGGCTCCCGCGTCTGGACCGGCTGATGATCCCAGTCATGATTCTTGCCGCTTTGCTTATGCCCCTTTCCTTTGTTATCGAATACTTCCACACGGTGCGTGCCGTTGCCCTCCTCACCCTGCTCACCGGAGTCATTGTCATCATCGCCGGCATTCTTACCCTGACCCGGGGATACCGCGAGGCCCGCTACTACCTCCTTGCATGCCTCGCATTTTTCATCGGCGCAATACTCTCTGCGGTCAGGGCCTACGGGTTTCTCCCGCAAACGTTCATCACCGACTGGTCCAGCCAGATTGGAATGGTCCTAATGGCGCTTCTTTTCTCCTTTGCCGTGGCCGACAAAATCAATGTCATTCGGCGTGAACGGGAAAAAGCAGTGACAGATCTGGCGGATTCAGAGGAAAAGTACCGGACCCTCGTGGAAAACGCGCATGACGGCATCATCATGATGGCCGATGAACGGCCGATCTTTGCCAACGCTACCCTGATGGAAATGCTTGGATATGAACCATGGGAGTTTGCCGCCCTTACGCTTGATGATGTTTTGCCTGATACGCCCCTTGGCAGGGATCTGGTCGGCGACATTCACGGGAGACGTATCAAGGGGGAGAAGGTTCCCTCGAGATATGAAGGGCAGCTGATGAAAAAGGATGGCACGATCATTGATTGCGCCTTTTCCGCATCCCTCATAAATATCGGGGGGCGCATGGTCGTCATTGCCATCATCTCCGATATCACCTCCCTTAAGCAGGCGGAACAAACCATTGTCAAACAGTATGGAGAAATCCAAAGCCAGTATGCCGAACTTGCGGAGCTACACCAGGAGCTGACCCTGGCCCAGAAAAACCAGATACAGCTGAACGAAAGGCTTGCCCGGGAAAAGGAGCAGCTTGCGGCCATTCTCAAATCCATCAGTGACGGAGTGATCGCCACAGACAGCCAGGGGCGCGTGATTTTGATGAACAGTGCTGCCGAACGCCTGACGGGCCGGAAACAGAAAAATGCCATAGATCTTGAAGTAAAGGATCTGTTTGATCTTCCGCCGGGGACATTCGCGGAAAGTCTGGGCGACAATACGGCCATGGCGGCTGCCTCCGGGAAGCCATTTATAACAAGCAGCCCCCTGATCCTTAAACGCAAAGATGGTTCCGAATGCGACGTTGAGATCGCCGGCGCCCCCTTGCGCCCCCCCGGGGGAGGGCAACCGGGCATGGTTTTTGCCGTGCGCGACATCACCGCCAAGATGAAGCTTGAAAAAGAGATTCAAAAGGCCGGTAAAATTGAATCCATCGGTCTTCTGGCCGGAGGGATCGCCCATGACTTCAACAACCTGCTTACCGCCATCATCGGCAACCTGTCCCTTTTCAGGACCATGATCAATGAAGATGACCGCAAACTCACCCGTGTGATAGACCGTGTCGAGCAAGCATCGGTACAGGCCGTCAACCTTACACGTCAATTGCTTACCTTTTCACGCGGTGGCGAACCGGTCAAGAAGTGCGCATCCATCCATGACCTTCTTCATGACAATATCGACTTTCTTTTATCCGGAAGCGCAGTAAAACCCCGTTTCGACATCGAGGAAGGAATCTGGCCGGTGGAAGTGGACCTGGACCAGATCGTCCAAGTCATCCACAACCTGGTCATCAACGCGATACAGGCGATGCCGGAAGGCGGAGAACTCTTCATCTCCGCAGCCAACCTTGACCATGTAAGATGGCTGCCCTTGTCAAAAGGCCGCTACGTGCGTATTTCCTTCACGGACCAAGGTACAGGCATACCCAGGCACCACCTGAGCCGCGTCTTTGACCCTTATTTTTCCACCAAGCATGAAGGGAACGGACTCGGCCTGTCGATCTGCTATTCCATCGTAAAAAAGCATGGGGGGCATATCGATGTCGAGTCGACAGAAAACATCGGAAGCAGTTTTCATGTTTATCTCCCGGCAACCGAGGGGAAAATTGATACCGAAAAGAAGGTATGGCCGGTATCCAGGGCACGACAGGGCAGAATTCTGATTATGGACGATGAGGCGCCGGTGCGCGAGGTCGCTGAAGGCATTCTCAAACATCTGGGTTTCGACACGGTGTGCGCCAATGACGGCATGGAAGCATTGAAGCAGTACCGCCTGGCAAAGGAAGGAGGCATTCCCTTTTCCGCAGTAATCATGGATCTTACCATTCCCGGCGGAACCGGAGGGAAGGAGGCGATCCAGCGCCTTCTGGCCTATGATCCATGTGCTGTCGTTCTGGTTTCAAGCGGTTACTCGGAGGATACGGTGATGGCCAACTACCGGGAGTATGGTTTCAGCGGTGTCCTTTCCAAACCATACACGATAAGCGAACTTGCGGGGGTTCTTGACGAGGTTCTGAAATAGCCGACTGTTTTTATGGCCGACTGTTTTTATGGAAGAATGGCAATGGGCGTTCCTTCGTCAACGGCATTCCAGATAATGTCCATATCCTTGTTGCTAACCGCGATGCAACCGCTGGTCCAGTTATACTGCTGCATGATATAGCCCAGGTGTCCGTACCCGTTTCGCTGACCGTGAATCATGATCCGGCCGCCGGGGTTTACCCCCATGGCCTCTGCATTTGCAACATCCTTTTCATTGGGATAAGATATCCGGATGGCCTTATAAAAAGCAGAGTCTTCCAGCTTAAAATCCAGAATGTATGCGCCTTCCGGAGTCCGCTTATCTCCCTGTTTTTTCTTGTGCCCCTCGGGATTTTCGCCGAACACCACCTGAAGTTCCTCGAGAACCTCCCCTTCTTTCATCAGAAACAGTCTGTATTCCGCTTTTTTGACCAGAACAAAATCCGCTTTTTGGTCTGCAAGACAAAGACAGGGCGCGAATAGAAACAAGAGGAATAAAACTTTGGCCATGATATCTCCCTGAACCAGCACATCATTCATGTTGACCGGGTTTTCCCTTGCCGGCCATTTTTTTTGTAACAGAGTTGACTAGAACCCATCTCAAAATTCGTTTTTTCGAAATTGAAATCGGTTTCTTACAATTCTTTGCATTTATCAATAGACATAATGATCAGGAGAACCTCGTAGGGGCACCTCTTGCGGGTGCCCCTACGAGGTTTACATTCTGTGGCATATTTGTGACCTATTCTTTTCTTTCGATTTCGATTATCCAAACAAAAAAATTGGGACGAAAGACAATATTGAGACAGATTCTACTTTAATTCCCTGTTTTTAACAGACCGGATATCACCGTTTTCCGCGAGCAGCTTGAATTCCTTGCAGCTTCGGTCCCCTACGAATACGGATCTTCCGACGCCGCTAGCCGCAACCGGGCTTTTGTAGCTGAGCGTAATGATCCAGAATCGGTCGTCATCCGTAAGTTCCGCTTCCTCAAACAGGATTTTTCCCAGATCCTGGTCCGGATAAAGCGTTTTCAGATGTGCTATGGCCCTGCTTGAAGCTTCATTGACATCGATCATTGCTTTGCCTCCAAAAAATTCTTTAAGCACAGGGGAATCCGAACGTATCAACACATCGTTGCCATATGCCGTCAAGCCCTTTACCACTTAAAATTTCAATCTTTATACCCCATAATGACCGACCGATCAAAGGGAAAACGACGCGTAAATTGAGATTGAATTTTTCTCTACGCATCGGCAAAATACGCCGCCCGATTGTACCGGGCGGACGGTAAAAGGGCCTGGTAAAAGGGCCTTTACACGCAAATCAAATATTGTTATAATATATAAAGTTAAAAGAAAATCTTATGGTCTCGATCACTGGTTTCCGAAGGCCGGTATAACAGGAAAAAAACATACAGTATGGAAAATTATGATGAATCAATCGTACAGCGACACCGAAAAAATCGATTCGTTGACCAATGGCATCAGCCGGCGGGAATTTCTCCAGCTCTCAGCGATCACGGGTATCGGCCTTATGGTTGGGTGCGCAGTGAATCCCGTAACCGGAAAACGGGAACTGATGCTCATGTCCGAAGAACAGGAGATCAATATCGACAAGCAGAATTCGCCCCACCAGATCTCGGCTGATTACGGGACAACCCGGGACAAGGCCCTCAATGACTATGTGGCACAGGTCGGCCGGGCCATCACCCCCCATACGCATCGTCCGGAGATGCCCTACTCATTTCACACATTAAATGCGCCCTACGTGAACGCCTATGCCTTCCCCGGCGGCACCATCGGCATCACCAGGGGAATTCTCCTTTCCCTGGAAAATGAGGCCGAACTGGCTTCGCTCATTGGCCATGAAGCAGGCCACGTAACCTCCCGTCACACCAGCCAGAGAATGACAAGAGGCCTGATTGCCTCCGTGGTTCTGACCGGGGCCTCTGTCGCTGCGGGCGACCAGATGGGGGATTTGGTTGCGGGACTGGGAGGCATCGGGGCCGGCGCCCTGCTGGCCGGGTACAGCCGAGACCAGGAAAGAGAAGCCGACTCTTTAGGCCTGGAATACATGGCCGGATCCGGCTACAACCCGGAGGGATATATGGGGCTCATGGACATGCTCAATGAAATGTCGGGCAAAAATGAAAGTTACATGGCGGTTCTGTTTTCAACTCACCCCATGAGCAGCGAGCGCTATAAGACGGCAGTCAGCGAGGTAAACAGAAAGTACGTCGCGGAAAAAGAGACAAGGCCCCTTTACAGGGAAAGATACATGGACAATATCGCCAACCTGAGAAAAATCCAACCTGCCATAACGGCAATGCAGGCTGGCGACGGGGAAATGATGAAAAAAAATCCCCAAAAAGCAGCGGAGCACTATGAGAGATCATTGAAAACCGCTCCAGAAGACTATGCCGGAAATCTAAAAATGGCAAAATGCCTCCTGGCCCAGGAAAAAAACAGTGACGCCCTCCGGTTTGCCCGGAAAGCCCAGGAGATATATCCTGAAGAACCCCAAGCCAAACATGTTTCAGGCGTCACCCATATACGGCTCAACAATTTTGAAAGGGCGCTTGCCCAGTTCAACGATTATGAAAAAGTCCTGCCCGGCAATCCGAACACTACCTTTTTCCAGGGATTTTCATTGGAGGGCATGGGGCGAAGAGAACCGTCCGCTCAGAAATATTATGACTACCTGCAGCTCGTAAACCAGGGGGAATACGCGCAGCATGCTCATACCCGCTTAAAGGAATGGGGCTATATTTAGAACCACGACTTTTTCACGTTCCGGGCCAAAACAAAAACAGGCTGGTGATCGTCTCCGATATCCAGCCTGTTTTATTGCGATGTTGGTGGAGCTGAGGGGACTTGAACCCCTGGCCTCCTGACTGCCAGTCAGGCGCTCTCCCAGCTGAGCTACAGCCCCGAAATACCCCCGAACATAGAAAATTCACGCGGGCTTTGTCAATAAGATTTTATCTTTTTTTTAAGGACCATTGAAATCGGCATGATACGGGCAACCCCGGCATGAAACACATATGCTCCTGCGACGGAGAAACACAGGAGAGAACCTATATAAAGGATTGACAAGACAGGCGATACGCGGTAAAGACCTCATATTTTATACTGATTTACCATCCTGAACGAAAAGAATTACACAAGGGGTTACAAAAGATGCTAGATGCAATGCGGAGAAGCGCCCGGTCACTTGGAATGAAATTCGTACTGATGTTGATTGTCTTAACGTTCGTATTCATGGGCGCAGGCTCGTTTATGAGCCGCAGCCCCGGCGAGATTGCAACCGTAAACGGCGAGCCGGTTACCATTGAAGAATTCCAGCGCACGTATGCCGATATTATTGAAAACCTTCGACGACAATTCGGGGGCAACATCGACGATGAATTTCTCCGTATGATAAACGTGGAACGCCAGGCACTCGATTCCCTCATTGACAAAAAGCTGCTTTTGCAGGTGGCGGATGAGAAATCCCTCAGCGTGACGGACGAAGCCCTTGTGGACGCCATCGCCCGCATGCCGGCGTTCCAGACGGCAGGCCGGTTCGACCAGGAAAAATACAATCTGCTGCTGCGGCAGAACAGGCTCTCTCCCAAACAGTTTGAAACCATGCATAAAGAGACGATTCTTGCAAGACAGGTACAAAATTTTATCGTCAACACCGTTGCTGTATCGGAAACCGAAGCGCGGGCATGGTTTGAATGGGAAAATACCAAAATCGATGTGGAATATGTAACGTTTTCTCCGGCCGACTTCCAGGATATTGACGTGTCTGATGACGACATTGCTGCCTATTATGAGGAAAACAAGGAAAAGTACAAAACCCCCGCCAGCGTAAAAGCGCGCTACATTCACTTTAATCCGGAAAAATTCGTTTCTGCGGCACGTGTTTCCGATGAAGAAATCGCCGCTTTTTATGCCAGAAACGAAAGCGATTACAAAACGCCGGAAACGGCAACGGCAAGCCATATTCTGATCAGCATGCCGGAAAACCCGGACCCCGAGACGGTTGAAGAAAAAAAGGGAAACGCTTTTGAAATATATGAGAAAGCAATTTCCGGGGAGGACTTTTCCGAACTAGCACGTACGTATTCCGATTGCCCCAGTAGCGAAGACGGCGGCAGACTGGGATCCTTTTCCAGGCAGGACATGGTGGCCCCCTTTTCCGAGAAGGTTTTTTCCCTGGAACCCGGAGAAATTGGAGAACCCGTGCGCACCCGATTCGGCTGGCACGTTATCCGGCTTGAAGAGTATCAACCTGAATCCGTCATGCCCCTTGCGTCGGTCGAAAATGACATCAGAAAACAACTGGCCAGGCAGAAGGCAGGGGACATCGCTTATGAACGAGCAATGGAAATGTATGACATTTCCTTTGATGGTGACGATTTGCTGGAAAATGCGGAAAGGTTTGGATACGAAGTTGAAACGACCGACTTTTTCACCCGTGCTGAAGGGCCTGAAAACATTGAACAATCATCGGTGTTCGCAAACAAGGCGTTCGAACTGCCGATCGGTCAGATCAGTGACATCCTGACAATAAATGGCGCGTATTACCTTCTGCAGCCAATGGAGATAAAAGAAGCGGAAATCCCCGAACTCCAGGTTGTAAAAGCCGAAGTAAAAAAGGATGTTGTAGAAGAAAAAAGCATCCGGGCGGCACAAAATGCGGCGGAAACCTTCCTGGAAAATGCAAGAGAAGAGGGATCTTTCATTGACGCTGCGCAAAATGCCGGACGCACAATTGCCTCTACCGACTTTTTCACCCGAGATGATCAAATTCCCGGTATTGGACAGGCGCCGGAATTTGTAAAAGCCGCTTTTGACATCAGGGAGATCAATGGCATCCACGATTCAGCCATCCACATTGCCGACCGGTTTTTCGTCATCCGCCTTGCAGAGCAGAACATACCGGAAGAATCTGAATTTGAAGAAAAAAAAGATCGGATAAAAACCCGGATGGCCGCAAGAAAACAACAGGAAACTTTTGAAAACTGGATGGCAGCGCTGCGAAAAAACAGCGAGATACAAATATCAGACAGGTTCGCGCAGCAATTTAATTGACAAGCCTGTCAAAAAGCGTTTTTTGGATAATTTGGCAAAAGGGGTTCATGCAAAAACAATGCAACCTGATTTTTCGGAGTGAAAAAATGGGTTTAGTAAAAACCAAAGCCGCCAAAGCCAATGATACACCCCAGGAAAAATATCTGGTAAAGCGTTGCCCGAACTGCCATATAAACCTTCCCGTCGACGCTACCCGATGCTATTCGTGCAAAACCAGGGTCGGCAAAGTGGATCGACATGGAAAGGCAAAAAAGAAAATCAACTGGTACTCTTACGTGGCCTGCATTGTCTCCTGGGGGGTTTTCATTTTTTATCTCAAGTGGGCATTTTTTTAATCTTTCATCTTTCTATCTGGAGAGCATGGCCCGCATCATATCCCCCGCGTTCTCCGCATGGTCCGCCACGGAACCGATGATTTCCGCAAGCTTGAGCATGTGCAGGACCGTTACGGGATCGGCTTCGACCTGAAAAATCTTTCGCAACAGGGCATGCTCGCGCTGATCTGCCTCATGCTCCATCTGCCGTATGTTGCTTATGATCGCCTTTACCTTGCTTCGCTGCTTTTCTGAGAAGGTCTTGAAATAAAGCCGTGCTTCACCGACCATGCGGCTTAGCTCCTCCGTCGGCTCCACGACCGCATCCACAAGAAGAAAAAGATCTCTTTCCAGCGATTCGGGTATGCCGTTATGGGGTCTGTAAGACAGCCAGTTCAAAGATTCCTGCACCGAATCGAGCACGCTGTCCTGTTCCCGCAAATACCGGAACAGTTGAAATTTTTCCACGGGAAGCATCACATTTTTAGGCAGATGTCCGCGGATGCCCCGTTTAATATCATCGGCCTCGTGTTCAAGCTTTATCACCTGCTGACGATGATCCTCGAAAACCTCGCATTTCGAAGACGCATAACATTCGATAGCCTGCTGGAAAGCCCATGCGCATTCCTTGACTTTCTCGGCGTGCTCCTGCAATTCGTCAAAGGGGGAACGGGTGAACAAAGACAGCAAAGGAATACGCATAACGCCTCCTGGTCGGTTAAACAATAAATTGAATCAATTTGAAGACAAGCATGCTTGCCAGGGCTGCGGCTGGAACGGTCAGAATCCAGTATAACATGATTTTAAAAATAATGGCAAAATTAACCGCTTCAAGACCCCGTGCCAGCCCTACGCCCAGGACGCCGCCCACCGCCGCATGGGTTGTCGATACCGGCAGGCCGAGTTTCGACGCCACCAGAACCGTTGTTGCCGCGGCAAAGTCGACGGAATAGCCGCGTGTATTGGTCAGCAGGGTAATGCGTTCCCCAACGGTGCGGATCACCCTTGCCCCTCCCATGGCGATCCCGATGGCAATGCCTACGCCGCCGAAAAGCAAAAGATAATACGGCACGGGAATCGTTGCGCCCACTTCACCGGTTTTCGTCAGGAAGTAAATCAAGGCAAGGGGACCAACCGCGTTCGCGACATCGTTTGCGCCGATCGCAAGGGCCACGTAGCATGACGTGCCGATCTGGATCGTGCGGAATATCATTTCCGGCTCCCGCCTGGCCTCTTTTTTGGCGAAAAGCCGGCGTAAAAGACTTCGGCCGCCAAAACCGCCTGCTATGCCGATTACAGAAGACATGAGCATCGCGGTAATATCGCCAACCGCCATGGCCTTTCCCATGGGTGTCTTGAAAAGAAACGACATGACAATGACGAATATGGCCAACCCGATGAACAACGGGGACAATCTGAGGGCTGCGGCAAAGGTGTCCGTCCGCATGAGCACGAACCGGACGATGATTTTAAACATGATAAACGCGATTGTCATACTGAAAACCGGCGATATAACCCAGCTTCCGACAACGGCCCCGAGTACCCCCCAGTTTATCATTTCAGATCCCCCGGTAATCAAACCGAAACCCACCATGGCACCGACGATGGAATGGGTGGTGGATACGGGAAGGGATTGCCAGGTTGCAAAAGATACCCACAAGGAGGCCGCTACCAGGGCGGAAAAAGCGCCAATGAGGGCAATTTGCGGATCAGCCAATGCCCGGGGAGAGATGATTCCGCTTCGGATCGTATCGGTAACATGGCCGCCAATGAATGCCGCTCCGACAATAACCAGGATTCCGGCAATGACAATGGCCTGTCGCAGGGTGATTGCCTTGGCGCCGACAGCGGATGCCATTGAATTCGCAACATCGTTTGCACCGATATTCCAGGACATGTGAAAACCGACGATAAATCCGAGTGCTAATATGATATATTCTATCGGCATAGGCATAATACCATGTTGTGGTAACGGCTCTGCAAAAGGCTGCTGCATTACAGCATTCAACTCTTTTTGCAAAAACGGATGAAAAAATCGCTTTGATTTGTTCTGCTCAATAACACAGGCCCCCTGTTCCCGCAAGAAATAAAATACCTGCCGGAGCAGGTCGGACTTGACGGCAAAGGCGGCGAATATTACTTTTATCTTTCGTTGTGTTGCCCTGGGGCATGTTGTTTTATTACTATTTATTAAGCGCTGACACGAGATTGCCATGATACGGATAAAAATTACAAGAATTGCCTTTTCCCTACTGCTTGGGCTCTTCCTGCTGTTTCCAGTGAGTCTTTTTTCGCCCTTTGAAATACAGGGTGCAGAAATGAATCCGGAGTTGAAAAACAGACAGGAAAATACGCATAAATCAGGATGGCCGCATTATGGGTCGGATCTTGATCCTTCCCCGGAGATCATTTTCGGTCGATTGGAAAACGGCATCCGTTACGTGCTCAAAGAAAATGAAAAACCGGAAGACCGGGTTTCCATGCACTTAAACGTTGCCGTCGGCTCTTTCCACGAAGAAGACAGCGAACGCGGAATTGCACATTTCCTCGAGCACATGCTGTTTCTGGGAACGGAAAACTTCGAACCCGGCGAACTGGTAAAATATTTCCAGCGAATCGGCATGAAATTCGGACCCGACGTCAATGCCCGCACGGGGTTTTACTATACCATATATGATATCGATCTTCCCGAAGGATCACCGGAAAGTCTGTCCGAAGCCTTGCTTGTGCTGCATGACTATGCGGCCGGCGGATTAATACCGGCAGAGCAGGTCGACAGGGAAAGGTCCGTGATCCTGGCCGAAAAAAGAACCAGGGATTCCCCGGCATACCGGACTTTCAAGGAAACCCTGGCGTTTGAAATGCCCGGAACAAGGGTAAAAGAACGCCTGCCCATAGGCACCCGCGAGGTTATCAGCGCTGCGGACCGGCAGCTCATCAAAACCTTTTATCACAAATGGTACCGCCCGGAAAACATGACCATTGTCATGGTGGGCGATTTTGACGCAGAGAACGCTGAAACGCTTATAAAAAAACGATTTTCAGATATTCCCCCGGGGGCGACGGAAAAAACACGTCCGGATTTCGAAGACTTCGAACATCGCGGGATAAAACCTTTTTATCACCATGAACCGGAAAGCGGAAGCACCCGGGTTGCCATTGAGGTCATCTCGAGGGAAGACCAGCCGGCAGACACCATTGAATACCGGAAAAACCGGCTGCTGGAACAAATGGCAAACCAAATCCTGAACCATCGATTAAACGCGATTCTCAACAGTCCGGATGCACCTTTTACCAGTGCAAGCACCGGTTCGGGATATTATTTCCGCCATGTCCGGGGGGCCGAAATCAGCGCCCAATGCGCCTCGGAAAAATGGGAAGAATCCCTTGGTGTTTTGGAAAAAAATCTTAGAAAGGCCATAAATTACGGCTTTACTGAATCAGAAGCAGACCGGGTAAAAAGCGAGTTTGCCGCCCAACTCGAACGAGCGGCAAGAGCTGCGCCCACAAGGGAAAGCGGGAGCATTGCCGGGCAGTTTTTAAACGACCTGAACCAGCAGCGGGTATTGCTCCTGGCAGCGTCCAAACTGGCGCTTCTGGGACCGATAATTGATGAGAGCACCAAAGAAGACCTGCATGAGGCATTGGTGGCGGCCTGGCAGCCCGATCACAGACTGGTCATGGTTACCGGAACCGCGGATTTGACAGAAGGCCGGGAAATATTACCGGAAAAAACAATTCTCTCCATTTATAATAAAAGCAGGCAGGAGAAGGTGGAAATGCCCGAAGAGATGGAAAGCATTCCGTTTCCATACCTCGAGGCGCCTGCAGAACCGGATACAATCCAATCGCGGGTGGACATTGAAGACCTTGGTATAACCCGCGTTCTTTTTGAAAACGGCACGACTCTTTTCGTTAAAAAGACGGATTTCAGAGCGGATGAAGTGCTGGCGTCCCTGCGCTTCGGAGATGGAAGGCGCAGTGAACCTACGGGAAACGACGGTCTTTCACAGCTTGCGCAGCAAGTTGTCAATTTAGGGGGACTTGGCGCCATGGACAGGGAGCAGCTCCGCAGGGCGCTTGCCGGCACCGACACCAGCATCTCCTTTTCGGTGGACGAGGACGCCTTTACCTTCTCCGGCAGATCTGTTTCCGCTGAAGTCCAACTGCTCTTTGAACTGCTGCATGCCCATATACTGGATCCGGGCTACCGTGAATCCGCATATACCAGGGCTATCAGGCAATTCGAGCGGCAATATGAATCTCTTGCGCATTCCATTGAAGGCGGGTTGCAGCTAAAAGGCAGCCGCTTTTTGGCCGGCGGGGACACCCGCTTCGGACTGCCGGACTTTGAAACGCTTGCCGGAAATGAATTGAACGAAATCGAGGCCTGGATCGAGGCGGCAAAAAAAACATCCCCCATGGAAATCGCCGTGGTGGGAGATATTGACCCGGAAACCGTAATCAAACTTGCCGCCCGGTTTTTGGGCGCCCTCCCCGCAGCACGGGAACATCCCTCCGACGATATCACCGCAGAAAAAGCCCGCCATCCCGTTTTCCCGGAAGGCGGCAGTTTACAGCACGAAGTGCCCACCCGGATGGAAAGGGCATTGCTCATGGTGTCCTATCCATCCACCGACATGTACGATATCGAACAAACAAGGCGCCTGTCCATCCTTGCCGCTGTTTTTTCGGACCGGATGCGCATCCGGATTCGGGATGAACTTGGTGCCGCTTACAGCCAGGGGGCGTACAGCAGTCCAAGCCGGGCATATAAAGGATACGGCCTGTTTAACGCCTACGTGATCATTGATCCGGAAGTCCATGAAATCATTGAAAATGAAATCCGGACGATAGCCGAAAACCTGAAAGAGAAGGGAATTACCGAAGATGAACTCCAAAGAGCCGTCCAGCCGGTGCTCGCAGGGATAACAAGCCAAATCAAGACAAACAGTTACTGGCTGAACACGGTTTTAAAAGGTGCTGCTCGGCATCCCCGGCAGTTGGATTGGAGCCGCTCCATATTCATGGACTATGCATCCATAACCGTTAAAGACATCAACACGATGGCTGGGAAATACCTTGAAAACGCCCTTGCGGCCACCCTGCTTTTTCAACCTTCCGCACCCGGAGAACACTGATGCGAAACGCTCCCGCCATCGTCGACTTTGTCGACTACCGGTCCTCCGTGCCGACAGTGCTCGAAAAAATCGGCGCGGGGCGGATTCTGTCAGAACAGGATGCGGTGCTGATAAAGCCCAACCTGGTATCGGATCAGCCGTTTCCGGTGACAACTTCTCCCGAATGCTGCGAAGTGATCATCGATTATATTCGCTCATGGAGCCGCGCAGAAATCGTCATTGCAGAGGGTACCGGCAATCCTCGCTGCGGCACATCCGAAGTTTTTCACCGACTGGGCTATACCCGGCTTGCATCCGACAGAAAAATTACACTTGTCGATTTGAACAACTGCCCCCTGACGCGTCTTAAAAATCATCAATGCAAACGGTTTCCGGAATTTTTCATGCCCAAAATCGCCATGGATCATTTCATCATATCCGTTCCGGTGTTAAAAGCCCACAGCCTGTCCGCTTTTACAGGAACACTGAAAAACATGATAGGCTTTGCACCGCCCGCGCATTACGCCGGAAGCGGCGGCATCTGGAATAAGGCCGAATTTCATATTGATATTCACCAGGCGATAAGGGACATCAACCGCTACCGTCATGCGGATCTGACAATTCTCGATGCTTCGGTCGGCCTTGCGGAGTTTCACCTTGGAGGACCCAGATGCGATCCACCCGTGGGGAAACTGCTGGCCGGATTGGATCCACTGGCCATTGACAGGGCCGCCGCCGGGATGTTAGGCCTTGACTGGCGGGAAATCGGGCATCTGGCACACGATTTCCTGTGACAGGGTTTTTCATGGCATTGCTTGCCTCTTTTTCCCGGGAATGGATGAGAACCATTTACAGCTGTTGCCAGCCCATAAAAGTTCTGTTATATACACTGATCCAGCATGTAACCGCTCATGTCCGGAAAAATGAAACAATCGTCAAAAGACCCTGTTGCCAGGGTGCTTTTGTGGCTCAATACACAATGCACATTCGTATATTCAAGGACAGAAAATGAATGACACGATCAAATCCACCGGCCTGACCGACCGGATATGGAATTTTTTCGCCTCGGTAAAGCTTTCTGTGATTCTGCTTTTGACCCTGGCGCTTACATCCATTATCGGGACGCTTATCCCCCAGAACGATCAGCCGGTGCAATACCTCCAAAAATACGGAGAATTCTGGCACCGGATTTTTGATACACTTCATTTTTACGATATGTACGGCTCATGGTGGTTTCAGCTGCTGCTTGCCATGCTGATCGTCAATATCGTAGTCTGCTCCATCGACAGGCTTGGCGCAACATGGAAAATAATTTTTCCCAAAAAGCCGGTTTACAGGGCCGAACGCTTCCGGAAAAGCGACTGGCGGCAGTCCATGATAGCCGGACAATCCCCTGAAAAGCTGAAAAAAACGCTGACCGGATATATGGAAAGGCACTTCCGGCACAGCCGCGTTGAATCCACCGAAAACGGGTATCTCATCTACGGGGAAACGGGGCGCTGGACGCGCCTGGGGGCCTATGTGGTCCACGTGAGCATCCTGCTTCTGATAATAGGCGTTTTAATCAGCTCCCTTTTCGGCTACGAAGGACGCATGAACCTGCCGGTGGGGGATACCGATAACACCATGATCCTTAGACATTCCGATGCCCGCGTGCAGCTTGGTTTCAGCCTGCGATGCGACGATTTTTCCGTCCAGCATTACCCATCCGGAAGGCCGAAAGAATACCGGTCTGAAATTGTCATCATCGAAAACGGTGAGGAGGTCTCAAAACGAAGTCTGATTGTCAACCATCCCATCCGCTACAAGGGGTTTAACATTTTTCAATCCACGTACGGCAGGATACCGGGGAACACGTTCACCCTTGTCTTTACGGATAACGCCTCCGGGCTGCAGATACCGAAAAAAGCCTCCATAGGCGAGGAGATTTCACTCCCCGGAGGAAAGGGAAAAATCACTGTTGAAGACTACTCCAACAACTTCAACTTCCGGGGGCATAACCTCGGCCCCACGTATCTGTCCATGCTGATACCTGAATCCGGAAATCCTCGGCCCGTAATCATCCCTGTCGAGCATCCCAACTTCGATCGGATGCGGCAGGGAGAATTCACCATCAACATTGAAAACGTTGACTACCGGTACTTCACAGGTCTCCAGATATCAAGGGATCCGGGCATCCCGATTGTTTATACGAGCTTTGTGATCATGATCATCGGCTTTTTCGTAACATTCTACATGGCTCACCGACAGATATGCATTGAAGCGGTCCGCAACCACGAAGAAGAGACAACAATTATTGTTTCGGGCATCTCCCCGAACCGGCGACCGGGCGTTAATATGGCCGTTAAGCGGGTTGCAGGGAAAATAGAACGCACGATACAGCAACAAAAAAACACGTAAAGGACATATCTGATGATGGATAGCACCTTACTCATATCGTATGTTACCTTCATTTTCGGTCTTTCCGCCCTGTCTTACGCAATCGGCGGGATATTCAAATCCAAAACAGCAGAGATGATCGCCACCGCAGCCATGATCATTGCGACGGCAGGCAACCTGTCAGCCTTTATCCTGAGGTGGATGGAAACGTACTGGGAAGGCTATGGCCATTTTCCCCTGGCCAGTCTCTATGAATCGCTGATCTTTTTTTCACTGACCATCGGGATAATCTACCTGTTCGTTGAATTCAGGTACAAAATCCGGATAATTGGCTTCTTTGCAGCACTTTCGGCCTTTCTGGCCCTGGCCTATGCATCGCTTCCCTCCGTGGGCTCTCAGATCCAGCCACTGATGCCGGCTTTAAAAAGCAACTGGCTGATTATTCATGTAATGACGTACTTTTTCGGATATGCAGCGCTCACCCTGGCATTCAGCGTCAGTTTGCTGTTTCTTCTGAAATCATCCGGGGAAAATCCGGAATCAGGGTTTCGCGGACGCATTCCGGAACTCAAGACCCTTGACGAACTGACCTATCAACTCGTCATGTTCGGTTTTCTCTTCATCACGCTGGGCATCATCACCGGAGCGGTATGGGCGGAACAGGCATGGGGGCGCTACTGGGGCTGGGATCCCAAGGAGACATGGTCGCTCATTACATGGTTCATTTACGCCACCCTGCTCCACGCTCGCCTGATGCGCGGATGGGAGGGGAAGCGGCTTGCATGGATTTCAATTTTGGGTTTTGCCGCGGTTTTGTTCACCTATTTCGGCGTGAACCTGCTGCCGGGGCTCCACAGTTATATCTGATGACCATTCTTATATCTGATGGCGGAAGGAGCCTTTGGCTCCTCCTGCCATCGCTTTCCACCCGCCGACGCCTGACCGCCGACCTCCCGGTTCCGGACCCATTCCCGGTTCCACGAAACTTAAAACGCCAATCCATATTTCTGTTGACAATTTTTCCCAAAGCAGATATCAATTTTTTTTTACTACTTTTGGATAGTTTCGTAAAAATGCTGCAATTTCTACCGGGTGAACAGTTTGGAAAAAATCGATGCATGTACAATGCGGGCGAACGCATGAAGCAGGGACTTGCGCCCGCAAAGCAGAGACAACTGAAAACCAGCGACGCCTGCTGATTGCTTATTTCCACAAATCCCCGACCTGCATTCCAAAGCGCTTTTTACGATCCTGTCCATGTTGATTTGTCAGTGTCCAACCGGAAATGGCAATCTGCTGATTGCAAACTGGACAGGCACTTGTAAACATGCATTAAAAACAGATCCGATACAAACGATAAACCCCAACAGATTGTGACGGAGTACCCATGAGCACACAAACGGAAAACACCAGCAATGCCCCGTCGAACGAGCCCTCCCCGAAAAAAGGTGCTACAGGCTGGGTAATATTTGCCTTCTTTGTCATTGGTTTCGGTTTCAGTCTTTTAGGCGGTTGGGTCGGGTTTCCGAAGATGCTGTATACGGAAGTCCCCCACCCCATTGACTTTAATCACGCCCTTCACATGAACCTGGTATACGACGGTTGCAACAGTTGTCACTACTTCCGGGAAGACGGCAGTTTTTCCGGCTCCCCAACGCTGAATGAATGCAGAGACTGCCACGGCTTCGTAATGGGTATCAATGAGAATGAGGAAAAATTTGTAGAAGAATATGTCCTGCAGGACAAGGAAGTCCCCTGGAACATCTTTTCAAAGCAGCCTGACTGTGTTTATTTTTCCCATGCCCCCCACGTAAATGGTGCGGAAATGGATTGCGCCGCATGCCACGGGGATATCGGCGATTCAGAAAGCCTCCGCTCCTACCAGGAAAACCGCCTCACCGGCTACAGCCGGGATATATGGGGCTGGAATATGTCCCGGCTTGGCGAACCCGAGCATGCCCCGCGCATGAAAATGATGGACTGTGTAAATTGCCACGTGGAGGAAACGGACAGCCAAGGAAGCTGCTTTCAGTGCCACAAATAGATAAAACACTGATTTCGAAAATGAAAATTTGTGCTTTGATATATAAAAAGGGGTAAATCCATGAAAATCGATCGCAGATGTTTTTTATCGCTTGCAGGAGGTCTGGTAGCCGGTCATCTCCTGTCACCCGTGCCATGGAAAGTGACCGACGACCTGTCCATCTGGACACAGAACTGGCCGTGGACACCGGTTCCGGAAACCGGGCCGGTTACATGGAAGAATACCACATGCACCATGTGTCCCGGCGGTTGCGGTATAAAGGTCCGGATAATAAAGGACCGCGTCATCAAAATTGAGGGTCGCGAGGATCATCCCGTCAACAGAGGAAGCCTCTGTCCGCTTGGATATGCTTCGATACAGTATCTGTATGGTCCGTCAAGGGTCAAATCTCCCATGAAACGGATTGGTGAGCGCGGATCCGGCAATTACGAGCCCATCACCTGGGAAGAAGCCATCACCGAAGTCTCCGGAAAGCTTGGCGATCTTCGAAAAAGCGGCAAATCGCACACCGTTGCGTGTATATCAGGGTCTGATAAAGGGACAATTCCGCATCTTTTTAAACGGTTCCTCGAGGCATACGGTTCACCCAATTTCATCCGTACACCCTCGGCCAAGGATGCCCATGAAACAGCCGCGTACCTGGCCCAGGGGAAAAAGGCCCAAAATGTCGGCTTTGATCTTGAAAACGCCGGGTATATTGTCAGCTTTGGATGCGGACTTTTAGACGGCTGCGGGTCACCCGGCTACCAGTTCAGCAGCTACAGCCGGTTTGACAAAGACCACACCCTTGTCCAGGTTGAACCCCGTCTGTCGAACACGGCGGCCAAGGCGAAAAAATGGATGCCTGCCAAACCCGGCACCGATGGGGCGCTTGCCCTTGGAATGGCCCACGTGATCATTAAAAAAGGACTGTACAACCGGAATTTCATCGAAAACCATTCATTCGGATTCGAGGATTGGACAGATGACGACGGCAATATTCACATGGGCTTCAAAGGCCTGGTAAAAGGGTATACCCCGTCAATGGTATCCGAAATCACCGGGCTGGCAGCCGGTCAAATCGAATCACTGGCAACCGATTTCGCCCGCGCCCAGCACCCGGTTGCTGTCTGCGGATATAATGAATGTACGGTTTCATCTGATATCGACAAAACGCTTGCCGTGCATGCGCTGAACGCCCTGGTCGGAAATATCAACCAGCCGGGGGGGATGATCGTGTTTTCAGATCCGGAATACAACCTTCCCGAGGTGGAAAAGGATCAGATCGCATCAGACGGGACAGCCAAGCCCCGTGCGGATCGGGCAGGAACCGCCGAATACCCGCAAACCCGCTACCTGCTGAACATGCTGCCGGAAACCATTATGGGCGCAAACGGAAACGATCTGCCCATCGAAGCCCTGCTGGTCACCGATGCAAACCCCGTTTATACGATGGAAGATAACGAGACCGCCCAAGAGGCTTTTGCAAGAATACCGTTTATCGTCAATTTTTCAAGCTTTATGGATGAAACCGCCCAATTTGCCGACATTATCCTGCCGGATCATCATTTCCTCGAAGGATTCCGGGATGTTCCCGCACCGGACGGCGTGGGAAAACCGGTTACCAGCCTTTCCGCTCCGGTTGTAAAACCCCTCTACAATACCCGGAACACCGGCGATGTGATCATCAGCATCGCCAAATCGCTCGGCGGAACCATTGATGCGTCATTCCCCTGGAACAATTATGAAGCATTTCTGAAGCAGGCGTATAATGATCAGTACACGGATCTATCACGCAGCGGTTATGTCGTCAGCGCGGACAAGCCCGCCCCATGGGAAAGTGCTTTTGCAAACGAGCGGGGTAAATACGAGTTTTATCCAACCATGCGGCATACCGCGGGCAATGACGACAAAAGCAAGCTGCCTGATTTCAGGCAGGTGGATATCCCCGGCGACAAAACCAACGATGCGCTTGTGCTTATTCCCTACAAGTCGCCCCGGATCGCCAGCGGTGCGATTGCCAACCCGCCGTTTATGACCAAGACCATTGATGCCGACATGCTGAAACATGAAAGGCTTTTCATCCAGGTCAATCCGGAAACCGCCGGCAAGCTGAACCTGAAACAAGGGGACGCGGCAGTCGTTAAGACGCCTTCCGGCGAGGCAACGGTTCTGGTGGACTTGTTCGAGGGTATCATGCCGGGAATAATCGCAATGCCCGCAGGCCTGGGCCATACGGCATACAGCAAGTTCATCGCCGGCAAGGGGGTCAACGTCAATGCACTGCTCAAGCCGGTTTTTGATCCCACTTTCGGCCTCAACAAGGCATGGGGTATCCGGGCTTCTCTTCAAAAGGCGTGAAGGTCGGGTTAATTCCGGTGTAAACCGTATTTGATATCAACAGCGCAAAGAGGTTTCTGATGCAAAAAATACCTTCTCATACCAAAGCCAGACACTACGGGATGGTTATCGATCTGGACAAATGTACCGGATGCGCCACCTGCATGGTGGCTTGTTACTCGGAAAACAATGTCTCTTTCAGGGATGATGAAAGCGTTAAGCTGCTTTCCATAAACTGGATACAGGTATACAAGCTGACCAACGGCAAGCCGTTTCCCGACACCGAAGTCTGTTATTTACCGCAGCCCTGCATGCAGTGCGATGGAAAAGATTTCGGTCATCCGCCGTGCGTATCTGTATGCCCTGCCGTTGCAACCGACTTCGACTCCCCGACCGGAATCGTCAGCCAGATCACAACCCGCTGTTTCGGATGTCGCTACTGTATGGCGGCCTGCCCTTACCATTCCCGCAAATTCAACTGGTGGGATCCTGTCTGGCCGGCTGACATGCAAAACTATTTGAGCCCCGACGTATCCCCGAGAATGCGCGGCGTTATTGAAAAATGCACCTTCTGCTACCATCGCTTCCAGCAGGCGCGGCAAAAGGCATATGCCGAAGGAAATCCGGAGGATATAGGGGAAGACGATTACCAGACCGCCTGCACCCAGGCCTGCCCGTCCGGCGCGATCACGTTTGGCGACCTGGACGACCCTGCCCATGAAGTTTACAAGCTGAAAAATAACCGGTATGCATTTCGCCTGTTGGAGCGACTGGGTACGAATCCCAGCGTTTATTACCTTTCCACCCGAAAATGGGTTCACCGGGCGTGCGACAATTACCTGGAAAATGAAGAGCCGGCTGCTTTCGCAAACAAGCAAGCCTGATTTATATGGCAAAACAGACGATTTGAAATATACAGATCAGAAGTATAAAGCGAAATTGATTGACAATGACAAACACACAGCAAGGAGCTAACACATCATGACGACACCAGCATTCCCCGAGGGTGTAAAACGCTGCGGCAACGGGCAATTTATCCTGTGGCTGTTACCTGCGTTCCTGGTCCTGCTGATAGCCGTATACGCCATGTTCCGTGTCTGGTTCTATGGCCTGAACCAGACCAATATGAACGATGCATACGGTTTCGCTATCTGGATATGGGCGGATCTTGCAGTGATCGCCCTTGGCGGCGGCGCATTTTTCTCCGGATTTCTCGCCTATATCATAGGCGTGAAAAACGTTAAAAACATTATCAATTTTGCCGTTGTTCTTGGCGTTGTTTGCTACACCTCGGCCTTGCTGATTCTCGGTCTCGACGTGGGGCAGCCGCTCAGAGGCTGGTTTATTTTCTGGCACGCCAATATCCATTCAATGCTGACCGAAGTGGCATTCTGCCTGACCATTTATCTGGGCGTGCTCATCGTGGAGTTTATACCGGTCATCCTGGAAAACCCAAAAATTCAAAAAAATCGTTTTTTTCATCACATGGCCCACAATATGCACGAGATCATGGCTGTATTTGCGGCAACCGGCGTATTTCTCTCTTTCTTCCACCAGGGCTCACTGGGCGGCGTTCCGGGCGTGCTGTACGGTCGGCCGTTCGCCTTCCGGGAAGGGCTCTTTATCTGGCCCTGGACATTCTTTCTCTTTACCTGGTCCGCTGCTGCCGTTGGACCGCTTTTCACCGCGACGATGTGCCGACTTGCGGAATTCATTACGGGAAAAAGGCTTGTAAAGGATGATGTATACCGGCTGTTGGCCAAAATTTCCGGTTGGATGCTCTTGACCTACATCATTGCAAAATCCATCGACACCATTTACTGGGCGACAGTAACGGCTCCAGCGCGGGGCTTCACATTGATGGATTTTTACTCCAACAACCCGGCTTACTATGGCATCTGGATCCTGATCGCCGAAATTCTGATATGCGGCTTCCTTCCCGCCCTGATATTGATCACCCAAAAGGGGCGTGAAAATAAAAAGCTGTTATTCGGAGCAGCCATCCTTGCGATCATCGGCCTTTGCATCAATCGATGGGTGATGGTCCTCCAGGTGCTGGCGGCGCCCCTGAAGCCTTTCCAGGAGGAATGGTTCGTCTATTCGCCGGCATGGACGGAAGTCATCACAACGATTCTGCCGGTTGCATACGGCATTATACTGATATCGCTGGCATACCGCTTCCTGCCGCTCTTCCCGCAGGAAAGGGAGCTGAACCCTTAAAAAAGGTCAACAGGAACACGAAAGGATATCCATATGTTTCCGTTTCTATATGAATGGTCATGGTACCTCGGACAATACCTGTTCATGGGTGCCGCAGGATTTGCCATATCGGTCGTCGGCGCGGGTCTGACCTACTGTATCGTGATGTCCATCATCCATACGATGCAGGAAGACGAACATGCCGATCATTGAGTTGCAATCGGGTTGCAGGCCTTATGGGAAAAACGTATAACCTGCAACTCCACTCCCCTTCGCCGCACCGTCAGCAAAGCTCCCGGTGCGGCGTTTTTTTGTGGTCCATTTACTTACAAGGACAAAATCCGTGGATGAGATATTGATCAAAGGCGGCCGTACGCTAAGGGGGGAAGTTTCGATCTCTGGTTCCAAAAACGCTGCTTTGCCAATGATTGCCGCAACGATCCTGACCGGAGGGCAGTTTGTCTTTCATAACGTGCCGGACCTCAAGGACATTGAAACCATATGCCAGCTTCTGGTCGATCTCGGGGCAAAAGCCGAATTTTCGAACAACACGGCCAGAATTGATACGACCGGCCTTTCGCATTATGAAGCGTCCTATGAACTGGTCCGTAAAATGCGGGCGTCGGTCCTGGTACTGGGACCGCTCGTGTCTCGCCTCAAGCGTGCACGGGTCTCTCTGCCCGGCGGTTGCGCCATTGGCGCGCGTCCCATCAACATGCATCTCGAAGGCCTTCAAAAACTTGGGGCAAAAATAAAACTCGAACACGGCTATGTGGAGGCGCAGGCCGACCGCTTAACCGGAGGCGAAATTTTTTTTGATATCCCAACTGTAACGGGTACCGAAAACCTGATGATGGCCGCAGTGGCGGCCAAGGGGACAACGGTAATACGCAACGCCGCAAGGGAACCGGAAATCATTGCCCTTGCCGACATGTTAAACAATATGGGCGCTGACATACGTGATGCCGGAACAACCGTCATTACAATTCATGGCGTGAGCAGCCTGCAGCCGGTCACAGCGACGATTATCGGGGACAGGATCGAGGCCGGCACATACATGGTTGCTGCAGCCCTTACCGGCGGTAAAATCCGCCTCACCGGCGCCGATCCTTTACATATCAAACCCGTCATTCACAAGCTGCGCGAAGCAGGCGTAACCGTTGGCAACGATGACAGCAGTATCACGGTCGAGGGCGGCGGCCCAATCAAGAGCGTCGATATCAAGACACTCCCTTATCCCGGTTTTCCCACCGACATGCAGGCCCAGTTCATGGTGCTCATGTCCGTTGCCGGGGGGTTGAGCGTTATTTCTGAATCCATCTTTGAAAACCGCTTCATACACGTAAGTGAACTCAGGCGTATGGGCGCCGACATCACCATATCCGGAAACCATGCCATGGTGAAAGGCGTGGGAAAGCTTTCCGGCGCACCGGTCATGGCCACTGACCTGCGGGCAAGTGCATCCCTGGTTCTTGCAGGCCTTGTTGCAAAAAATACGACCCGCATATCCCGCATATATCACCTGGACCGGGGATATGAAGCCATTGAAAAAAAATTTGCGGGCCTCGGCGCCAGCATAAAACGCGTACCCGCTGAATAACCACCCTGTTCACCCCTCTCTGCCGGACAAAACCATCTGCAACCCATAACCTGCAACCCGTAATGAATGCCCGCTATGACACCCGATAGGCAAAAGAGGAAGATTGTTGAAAACAAATCTGAGCCGGGCGAACGCTTTTACCATCGCCCGGTTGTGCCCCTTCTTTTTTCGCTTATTGCAGGCATTCTCGCCCGACGGGCATTTACAACCCCTTTCCCCCATATGACACTGTTTGCATGGATTTTCATCCTCTCTTGCCTTCTGCTGTTGATCCGCTCGCTTCTGCGGCAGCGCCCCGTAAAAGCAGTGCCGCTTTTTCTATTTTTCATCCTCGGCTGGGTTGCCATCTCCTCCTGGCTCCCCCCCGCTTTCCCACCGGCAGCGGTCCTGCCCTATCTTGACCAGAAACCCCATAAAATTTCCGGTACCGTCTTGAAGCCGCCAGTTTTTCAGGGATTTCGAACCAGGTACGTCTTAACCGATATTGCCGTATACCCAAGGCAAAATCCGCAACTGCCCGTATCTCTTCCCGGAAAAATACAACTGACCGTATATGGCAATGCACCTGAAGTTCTGCCTGGTTTTCGCGTTTCATCATACCGGCAGATCCGATCGATTCGAAATTTTAACAACCCTGGCGGATTCGATTACAGGCAGTACATGGCGTACCGGGATATCTGGGGCACCACATGGGACAACGGCAGTCGCATCAAAGTAGCGTCTCCGGCATCTGTGAGATCCCTTTCCATGGTGGTTTCCAACATGCGTATGGCCATCGGCGATGCCATCGCCACTGTAAGCGAAGGGGATAACCATGCGGTTCTCTCGGCACTTGTGATCGGTAAAAAGGACCTCATTTCAACCAGGCTTCGGGAGTCCTTCAGCCGGGCGGGAGTTAGTCATCTTCTCGCCATATCGGGACTTCATGTGGGGATCGTGGCCACGGTATGCTTTACCCTGATGACATTTCTGTTCCGTTACAATACCTTTCTGCTCAAATATGCAATGGTCAAAAAAGCAGGAGCACTTTTTTCCATGGTTTTCGTTATCGGATACGGCATAATCGCGGGGATGTCACCGTCGACCCAGAGAGCCGTAATCATGATTTGTATTTTCCTGTTTGCCTATGTATTCGACCGGCAATACAACCCGGTAAATACGCTCGCCGCTGCCGCGCTTGGTATTCTTGCGGTTTCACCGCATTCGGTCTTCGATATTTCATTTCAATTGTCCTTTGCAGCGGTTACCGCTATTTTAATCGGACTTTACTGGATTCCGCTTTTTCCGAAACCAGCGAATCCGGATGACCACTTTTTCCGGAAAAAAATTTTGCGTACCGTTGCAGGTTTTGTCTGGATATCGACGATGGCCGTCATCGGCACAATGCCCCTTGTAGCATATTATTTCAACCAGGTAACCATCCTTGGAATCGCCGCAAACCTGGTACTCATACCCTTGATCGGATTTTTGGTGGTACCACTTGGTCTTTTTTCCGTTTTGCTTTATTTCCTTTTCGAACCGATCGCCCTTTTCGGTTTTTCCATCGCGGACCGACTTTTACATGCAGCTCTTTTGATCGTAAACCGGATTTCGGATTTTCCATACGGCAGCATGAAAACGGTAACCCCTTCTATTTTCGAACTGGTGTGTATTTATACGTTTTTAATCAGTGCATCGATGCTGTGGCACATCCGAAAAAATCAGGAAAGGACGCCGCCTCGGAATAGGCAGGCAATTGCTGGTATCGCTGTGATTGTGACCATTGTGTTCATACTCGATGCCGGCTATTGGGTTCATCGCCGCTATTTCAGCACCGATATGATTGTTACATACATGGATGTCGGCCAGGGAAACGCCGCAGTGATTGAAATGCCGGGGGGGAAAACCATGCTTGTCGACGGTGGTGGGTTCGGTGACAACACGACCTTCGATGTCGGGGCGTTGATCGTCGCACCATTCCTCTGGAGAAACAAGATAAAACACATCGATAAGGTAATTCTTTCACATCCCCATGCAGATCATTTAAACGGCTTGCTGTATATCCTGGACAATTTCAAAATCGGAAAGGTTATAAGCACCCACTACCCTTCCGAATCAGCCAGTTACAAGCGTTTTCTAAAGAGAATCGAAAGCCAGGGCATCGCTCACCCGCCCTTTGCAGATCTTCGCACTGAAAAAGTCATAAATGGCGTCCGTATGAATATTTTCTATCCCCCTGCGATCCAAACGCCTGATCTGGCAGCGGCTAACCTGAATAACGGATCGATCATATTCAAATTGTCATTTAACGGAACATCCTTTCTTTTCCCCGGTGATGCGGAATCGGCGGTTGAAAGAGACGTGGTCAATACAGCAGGGGGGAAGCTTGATTCCACCGTTATGCTTTCCCCGCACCACGGCAGTAAAACGTCATCAACAGATTCCTTTCTGGACGCCGTAAACCCCGATACCGTCATTATCAGCGCAAGGAGCGGTCGTTACGCATTTCCTTCAGATGAGGTGTTGAACCGATATAAGCGGAGGGGATACAATGTATACAAAACAGAAAAGCACGGAGCCGTCAGGGTTGTTGTAAAGGGTGATACGGTGAGGGTTTTGCCGGTGCTTACTCAGCAAAAATAAGGAAGTGAATCGGATATATAGACTTGACCGACTTTATGGTTTATCGTTCCCACGCTGGAAACGTGGGAACGATAAACAACACAGCCTATTCCTTATCCGCTGCAGGTTCTTTGGCGGCGGACTTGTCTTTTTCAGCCTTTTTCGTTTTATCGGCGGCTTCCACAGCAGGCGCCTCGCCTGTCAATTCAATAATGGATACGGGAGCGGCATCGCCCGCACGATATCCAAGCTTGACAACACGCGTATATCCTCCTGAAACACCTGCAAACCGTACGGGTGCCTGTTCAAACAGTTTATGCACGACGTCTTTTTCATAAATAATGGACAGCGCCTGTCTTCTGGCATGCAAATCACCGCGCTTGGCAAGGGTAACCAGGTGGTCCGCCCAACTGCGTAGTTCCTTGGCCTTTACGTCGGTCGTTTTAATCCTGTCATGCTTAAATAAGGATGTTACCATATTTCTAAACATCGCTTTGCGATGACTGCTTGTTCGATTGAGTTTAACCCCGCTCTTTCTGTGACGCATGATTAATTATCTCCCTGTTCCTGGTCCTCTTCCGGGGGAACGAAACTCTCGAGTTTCATCCCGAGTGAAAGGCCCATTTCCGATAACAGTTCCTTGATTTCATTTAGTGATTTTCTACCAAAATTCTTGGTTTTCAGCATTTCGGCTTCTGTTTTTTGAACCAGCTGGTAGATTTTATGAATATTGGCATTTCTCAGGCAGTTTGCACTGCGCACGGATAGTTCAAGCTCGTCAACGTCCAGATAAAGATTTTCATTGAATTTCTGTTTGGATTCATCTTCGTCCGGTTCATGGGGTGCCGGCTCCTCATCCTCGTCAAAATTAATGAACGCATTCATCTGTTCCTTGAGGATTTTGGCAGCATACGAAACGGCATTTTCCGGCTTGACCGAGCCATCCGTCCAAACCTCCATGGTCAATTTGTCATAATCGGTTTTCTGACCTACACGGGCATTTCCGACCAGATAGCTTACCCGCTGTATCGGAGAGAAAACAGCGTCGATGGCCAGGGTACCGATAGGGGCTTCCGGATCCTTGTTGAACTCAGAAAGGCTGTATCCCTTGCCAACAGCAACAGTCATCGTCATATTGAGCTCGACATCCGCAGTAACCGTAGCGATCTGCTGATCGGGGTTCAAAATATCCACTCGGCCATCGGGGCTTACGATGTCACGGGCAGTAACATTCCGCTCCCCTTTTGTGCGGATTTCAATTGTTTTTGGCTCCGCATCATCCATACGAAGACGAACTTTTTTTAGATTCAGTATAATTTCAGATACATCTTCAAGAACACCGTCGACGGTGCTGTATTCGTGCATTACATCATTGATTTTAACCGATGTGATGGCAACCCCGTAAAGCGATGACAGGATAATACGCCGCAACGAGTTGCCAATGGTTATTCCAAACCCACGTTCCAGCGGTTCCCACACAAATTTGCCGTAGGTATCCGTCTGGCTGTCGATCTGAACCTTACCGGGAACAATAATTTCCCGCCAGTTCATATATGTCAATTCATTCAAGGACATTATAATCTCCTTAATGGTTTTAATCTCGATCCGAACAAACTACATTTCCGGATGCCTCAGGAGATCCAGGAGAAACTGATAGTTTCAATTTCTTCGACAACCAGCTTGTCTACTTGGAGTAAAACTCAACAATCTGGTTTTCCTGTATCGGCATCGTAATGTCTTCACGAACCGGCATTGCCTTGACAGTTCCCTTCAGATTGTCCTTATCGAGTTCCAGCCATTGCGGCATTCCACGACGAACAACCGCCTCAACGGCATCGGTGATCGCCTGAACGTTTTTGCTTTTTTCACGAATCTCAATAACATCGCCGACTTTCATCTGATAGGATGGTATATTCACTTTTTTCCCATTAATGAGAAAATGATTGTGTTTTACCATCTGTCTTGACTGTGCGCGGGAATTGGTAAATCCCAGCCTGAAAACAACGTTGTCAAGACGCCTTTCAAGCATGACGAGAAGCGCAGTGCCGGTAATGCCCTTCCCGGCATCCGCCCTGTGGAAAAACAGCCTGAACTGCTTTTCACCAAGGCCATACATCCGCTTCACTTTCTGTTTTTCGCGCAACTGCAGGCCGTAGTCGGAAGTCTTCCCGCCACGTCGCTGACCATGCTGCCCCGGTGGATAAGTACGCCTGTCAATGGCGCATTTATCAGAATAGCAGCGATCCCCTTTAAGAAATAATTTCAAATTTTCACGCCGGCAAAGCCGGCAGACAGAACCACGATATCGAGACACGTATCCTCCCTCGTATTGTCAATTGGTGTGCTTTTCAGCGCTACACTCTGCGCCTCTTGGGCGGTTTGCAGCCGTTATGAGGCACCGGGGTTACGTCCTTGATCATTGTAACAGTAAGGCCGGCGGCCTGCAAGGATTTCACAGCGGATTCACGTCCGGGTCCAGGGCCTTTCACATAGACTTCAACATTTTTAAGACCGTGTTCCTTCGCCTTTTTAGCGGCGTCCTCGGAAGCAAGCTGAGCGGCAAACGGCGTGCTTTTTCGTGATCCCTTGAAGCCGTTCATCCCTGCGGTTGACCAGGCAACGACATTTCCCATGGGATCGGTAATGGTGACAATCGTATTGTTAAACGAAGACTGTATATGAACAACGCCGTTTAATATATTCTTTTTGACCTTTTTTTTTGTGCGGACTGCTTTTCTTTTTGCCATCGGTTTCGCCTTTATTTAAAAATTGTTACTTTTTCTTTGCTCCGCCTTTTTTCTTGACAGCGGTGCGGCGCGGGCCTTTTCGCGTACGGGCGTTTGTGCTGGTCCGCTGCCCGTGAACCGGCAGGGATCTGCGGTGACGCAGTCCTCGGTAGCAGCCGAGATCCATTAAACGCTTAATGTTCATCGACACTTCCGTACGCAGTTCGCCTTCCACCTTACATTCGTTATCGATGGCCTTGCGGATTTCATTGATTTCCATTTCAGACAAATCATCTGTCCGGGTCGTTTCATTAATGCCCAACCTGGACAAAATCTGCCGGGAGGTGGAACGACCTATTCCATAAATATAAGTCAGTCCTATGACTATATGCTTGCTCCTGGGTAAATCAACTCCTGAAATTCTTGCCAATGGTCATGCCTCCTTTTAGCCCTGCCGCTGTTTATGGCGTTTATTAATGCAAATCACCCTGACCGTACCCCCGCGCTTGATGATTTTGCAGTTGCGGCAAATTTTCTTGACGGACGCTCTCACTTTCATTTCGACTCCCTTTTATCGGATAGGACATAAGCTCTAACTGCATGGCACAAGAAAATGTTTATTTTGACCGGTATGTAATCCGGCCGCGGGTCAAGTCATACGGAGACAGTTCAACTGTAACAGAGTCACCGGGCAGAATCTTGATGAAATGCATTCGCATTTTCCCCGAAAGATGCGCCAATATCTGATGTTTGTTTTCCAGTTCAACCTTGAACATTGCATTGGGTAACGTTTCGAGAACCTTGCCCTGAACCTTTATCGGCTCCTCCTTGGTCATTCATATCTCCCTGTAGGAATTGACGTAAAACAAATATTATTTCTTGCGTTTTCCGGGTGCAGCGCTCAAAAACCCTTCATAATTGCGCGTAATCAAATGCGACTGAATCTGCTGAACCGTGTGAATGGATACACCGACCACAATCAGAAGTGCGGTACCGCCGAAATAGAACGGAACGTTGAACTTTGTCATCAGTATGGACGGCAGTACACACACTGCGCTAATATACATCGCTCCGGCCAGTGTAATGCGGGTCAGCACTTTATCGATATAATCAGCGGTGCGCCTGCCCGGACGAATACCGGGTATGTAACCGCCATGTTTCTTCATATTTTCAGCAACATCCGACGGGTTGAAAACAATCGCCGTGTAAAAAAAACAGAAGAATACAATAAACGCGACGAACAAGGCCTCATATATAAAAGCTCCCGGGTGCAGCGCCGCAGAAACATACTGCATGATCGGGACATCTGCGTAAAAACTAGCGATTGTGGCCGGAAACATGATCAGAGACGATGCGAATATCGCCGGGATAACACCTGCTGTGTTGATTTTAAGGGGCAGATGCGTGCTCTGACCTCCATACATGCGCCTACCGACCACTCGCTTGGCATACTGCACCGGGATGCGCCGCTGCGCCTGCTCCATAAAAATAATGAAGGCCACAACCGAAACCATAAATATAAGCAGAAGAATGATACCGAAAATCGCCATCTCTCCTGCGGCAATCATTCGGATGGTGTTGCCGATAGCCGCAGGCAGTCGGGCAATGATTCCAGCGAAAATGATCAATGATATGCCGTTGCCAATACCAAACTCGGTAATCTGCTCCCCCAGCCACATGATAAACGACGTACCGGCGGTAAGGGTGATCATGGTCATCAAACGGAAGGCCCAGCCCGGATCATTAACGATAGCGACGCCTTCAGGAGAGCTCATGCTCTCCAGCCCGACAGCGATACCGAACCCCTGAATCAGGCTGAGCAGAACCGTGCCATAGCGGGTGTATTGGGTAATCTTTTTCCTGCCTTCTTCACCTTCCTTTGAAAGCCGCTCCAAGTGCGGGATAACCACTTTCAACAGCTGCAGGATGATCGAAGCACTGATATACGGCATGATCCCCAGGGCGAAAACAGAAAGCCGCTCCAGAGCGCCCCCGGAAAACATGTCAAAAATGCCGAAAATCGTATCCTGGTGCATGGCGAAAAAAGCAGCGAGAGAATCCCCGTCTATACCCGGCGTTGGTATATGCACGCCTATTCGGTAAACGGAAAGCAATGCCAGCGTAATTAATATCCGCCGCTTGAGCTCTGGTATTTTTAGAATATTTTGAACACCGGCACCTGAAACTGCCATATTATTGAACCTCTACCTTGCCACCGGCGCCTTCGATTTTGCTCTTCGCCGATTCGCTTACCGCATTAAGGTGAACCTCAAGGGCTACAGCAATATCTCCCTGCCCCAAAAGCTTTACGGGTTTATGGGTCTTTTTCAGGATCCCGGCTGAAACCAGTGCCGCTGCATCCACTACCGCTCCACTTTCAAAACCGCTTAGATCCCTAAGGTTTATAATACTGTATTCTTTTTTGAATATATTGGTAAACCCGCGTTTCGGCAGACGCCGCTGCAACGGCATCTGGCCGCCTTCATAACCGGGACGGACACCCCCCCCGGATCGGCTGTTCTGCCCCTTGGAACCCCGGCCGGCTGTTTTTCCCAGTCCGGAGCCCACACCCCGCCCCACACGTTTGCGGGACGACCTGGAGCCTTTTTCCGGCGCAAGATCATGCAATCTCATTTTGTTTCCTCCACGCGAACAAGGTGGGATACTTTATTGGCCATTCCGCGAACAGCCGGAGTATCTTCCAGTTCTACCGTTTTATTCATCCTGGTAAGACCCATGCCCCGCAGAACCTTCCGGTGTTTTTCCGGTCGGCCTACCATGCTTCTTACAAGAGTAATCTTCAATCGGGAAGCCATTATACCTGTTCCTTCACTTGATTTCTTATGCATCTTCCAACGTAATGCCGCGTTTGGCCTCAACCGTACGTTTGCTCTGCAGCTGCTCAAGACCCCTTATGGTTGCCTTTACCACGTTGTGGGGGTTATTCGAACCCAGGCATTTCGTAAGGATATTGCGGACACCAACTGCTTCAAGAACGGCCCGAACCGCGCCGCCTGCGATAACACCGGTTCCCTTTCCGGCAGGTTTCAAAAAAACCGATCCCGCACCGAATTTACCGATAATCTGGTAGGGAATGGTACCGTCTATAAGCGGAACCTCGACCATGGATTTCTTGGCTTTCTCGACGCCTTTCCGTATCGCCTCGGGAACTTCATGGGCTTTGCCCAGGCCATAACCCACCTTTCCTTCACCGTCTCCGACCACCACCACGGCACTGAAGGAAAATCTTCGACCGCCTTTTACGACCTTTGCAACCCTGCTGATGTGAACGACCTTGTCAATAAACAAGTTTTCGTCTGTTTCCTTCTTGTACAAAAGATCGCCTCCTTGTTATTTAAAAATCCAAACCGGTTTCACGTGCGCCATCGGAAAGGGCTTTAACCCTGCCATGATATTTATAACCATTTCGATCAAACACCACCGATGTAATACCTTTATCCAGTGCCCGTTTTGCGACCAGTTTCCCAATCTCGTCAGCGGCCTTCACCTTGCTTTCCGCTTTTTCCTTTTCGCGGATCTGCTTTTCCATCGTAGAAGCGGATATAAGCGTTTGTCCGCTGGTATCATCTATTATCTGAGCATATATGTGTTTTGCGCTTCTGAAAACAGTCAGGCGCGGACGGCTAACGGATCCGGATACTTTTGTGCGTATCCGGTATTTCCTTTTCAGCCGCATGGCTTTTTTTGTGTCCATGGCTCCCATGATTCAAGACCCCTGATATAGTAATAAAAATTGTGATCTCTGCCGCTGTATATTTATTTTCCGGTTTTACCGGCCTTGCGCACCACGTATTCATCTGCATACTTGACCCCTTTGCCCTTGTAAGGCTCAGGCGGTCGGAACTTGCGGATGGAGGAGGCTGCAAAACCAAGTTTTTCCTTGTCTATACCGGACAACCGTATGGTATTTTTTTCAACCTGCGCGGATATCCCTTCGGGCAGGTCGAAACGGATCATATGGGAAAAGCCAAGATGCAGTTCAACCGTGTTTCCCTTTACTTCCGCCCGATATCCGATACCGTTGATTTCAAGAACTCTTTCAAATCCCTTGCTGACACCGGTAAGCATGTTTGAAACCAATGCCCGGGCCGTTCCCCACTGGGCTTTGGTTTTTTTATCGTTGCGCCTCACGGACAACAATACCTGGTCATTTTCGATATTCAGATCAACGTCCGGATGGATGGTCCGGCTGAGTTCCCCCTTGGGACCTTTGACCGTTAGAACCCTGTCGGCAAATTTGATTTCGGTCTTTTCCGGTTTTGGAATCGGTTTTTTCCCCACGCGAGACATTATATCAACTCCTTGCTTGCTACCAGATATTACAAAGGATCTCACCGCCGACATTCTCTTTTTTCGACTGACTGTCGGTCAGCAATCCCTTTGATGTGGATACAACGGAAATGCCAAGCCCGTTCAAAACCGGTTTGATTTCCTTGCTGTTTACATAGACGCGACGCCCCGGCTTGCTGGCCCTTTCAATCCCGTAAATGACATGATTGTCATTTTTATCGTACTTCAGATAAATCCGCAGGATTCCCTGCTTGTTATCTTTAATGAACTTGTAGTTTTTTATGTACCCTTCATTTTTCATTACGGCCGCCAATGATGCCTTCAGCCGGGAACCGGGTATGTCCACGCTTTTGTGTTTAGCGTTGCCGGCGTTGCGAATGCGTGTCAACATATCCGCCAGTGGATCGGTTATAGTCATGATCTTGCTCCAATGATATCCATGAAAATGCTATGGCTTTTGGTTTCTGGTTCCAATGAGCCCTGCCCATCGTGACTCGTATCAGGATGATTTCCGGCGGATCGGATTTACCAGCTCGATTTTTTAACCCCCGGAAGCAACCCTTCAGATGCCATATTCCGGAAGCATATCCGGCATATGCCGAATTGTCGCAAGTAAGCCCTGGCTCTACCGCATATGGGGCAGCGGTTGTAACGCCTGACATCGAATTTTGGTTTTTTTACAGCTTTGACCTGAAGCGCTTTTCTTGCCAAACTTTCCTCCTTGTCGCTACAAAACGGACAAATACTTTTCGGGATTAATTGCGAAACGGCATGCCGAGCAATTTCAGAAGCTCCTTGCCTTCGGCGTTATTTTTTGCTGTTGTAACAATCGTTATATTTAAACCCTTCACCGAATCAACCTTATCATAGTCGATTTCCGGAAATATGATCTGCTCCTTGATGCCAAGCGTATAATTGCCATATCCGTCAAACGCTTTACCGGAAATACCGCGAAAGTCACGAACACGAGGAAGCGTGATATTAATGAGTTTTTCCAGAAAATCCCACATTTTTTGACGGCGAAGTGTCACCATGCA
>JAABUA010000119.1 GCA_011389515.1 Desulfobacteraceae bacterium | reverse complement strand
CGCCGTATTCAAAAACATTGCCAGCATCAGGGGTGCCGGGCCGTTTATGGTCATGGAAACCGACGTGTTGGGAGCTGCCAGGTCAAAACCGCCGTAAAGGACCTTCACATCGTCGATGTTGCAGACGCTTACGCCGGATGTTCCCACTTTCCCGTATATATCGGGTCGCAGATCCGGATCGAACCCATAAAGAGTCACCGAGTCAAAAGCCGTGGAAAGGCGCTTTGCCGGATACGTCCCGGACAACAACTTGAAACGGCGGTTCGTTCTTTTCGGGTCGCCTTCTCCCGCAAACATCCTGGTGGGATCCTCATCGGCCCGTTTCAGCGGGAACACCCCGGCCGTAAAGGGAAAGCGGCCCGGGACGTTTTCCTTGCGCATCCATATATACAGATCGCCGGGATCCGAAAATCCGGGCAGGGCGATTTTCGGGATCTGCAGATGGGAAAGCGTTTCGGTTTTCAAGGGCACCCGGATCTCCCGGTCGCGAACCTTGTATACGAATTCGTCTTTGCCATAGGATTCCTTGATTTCCTGCCATTCATTTACGAGCGTTTCGGTCTCCGGATGGATATCGGCCTGTGTCTTTTCTATTTCTTCCTTCAGCCTGGCCATGAGAATGTCCGAATCCCCTTTCAGATCTTCCCCTGAAAGGGCCTGGGCGGTCTGCTTCATGTAGTGGGCCTTCCGTACCACTTTGGCCTGCTTTTTGGTTTCGTCATGGTAGTGCCGCAGCGTATCTGAAATTTCCGACAGGTAACGGGTCCTCTCCGGGGGCACAATAATCGACTTGGACGACGATTCCTTGATATCGGGCACCATCAGGCTGGATTCAAATTTCACCCCGGTCTTTTTGTCAAGGGTCCCCAGCAGGTAGTGGTACATGGCGGTCACGCCGTCGTCGTTGAATTTTGCCGCGATGGTCCCATAAACAGGCATATCCAGAGGTTTTTGATCAAAGGCTTTTTTATTGCGCTGTACCTGCTTGCGAATATCCCGAAGGGCATCCTCACTTCCCTGCTTGTCGAACTTGTTGATCACGATGATATCCGCGTAATCCAGCATGTCGATCTTTTCAAGCTGCGTGGCCGCGCCGTAATCCGCAGTCATGACATAAAGGGAAAGATCGGTGAGATCAAAGACATTGGAGGAGCCCTGACCGATGCCGGCGGTTTCGATAATGATCAGATCCATATCGGCCGCCTTTAAAATATCAACCGCATCCGGAAGAACTGTGGGCAACTCGAAACTGGTCCGGCGAACCGCCATGCTTCTCAAAAAAACACGGGGCGTGTCGATGGCATTCATGCGTATGCGGTCGCCCAGAAGCGCTCCCCCGGTTTTTCTTCGGGAAGGATCACAACAAAGCACACCGATGTGAATATCCGGCTGATCATGCAGAAGCCGAAGAATGATTTCATCGGTCAAAGAAGATTTCCCGGCGCCGCCGGTCCCCGTCAGACCGATGGCCGGAATGGTTTTTTCCGGAATACGCGCTTTGATCCGCTGTCGGATTTCTTCGATTTTGCCGTTATTTGCGGAAAGGGCCGCTTCGGCGGCGGATATCAGCCGTGCAACCGCCATGGGGTTATCCCGGGATACCGCCGACGGATCAACGCGGTTGAAATCGACCGTTGAAAAATCCATGAGGGACATCATATGATTGATCATTCCCTGGAGTCCCATTTTCGAGCCATCCGTGGGGGAATAGATCTTGGTGATGCCATAGGCCTCGAGTTCACGGATTTCATCGGGTACGATCACGCCGCCGCCGCCGCCGAATATTTTTATATGGTCGGCACCTTTTTCAACGAGGATATCCCGCATGTACTTGAAAAACTCCATGTGTCCGCCCTGGTAGCTCGATATCGCAATTCCCTGGACATCTTCCTCGATTGCCGCATTGACGATCTCCGTTACCGACCGATTATGACCCAGATGAATGACTTCCGCGCCGCTGTCCTGCAGGATTCTGCGGATAATATTTATGGCGGCGTCATGGCCGTCAAACAGGGATGTCGCGGTGACCACCCGAATGGGGTTTTGAAAACGATAAACTTCAGAATCGGTACTCATTTCATCTCCTTGTCTTTAAAAAAATGGGCCTGTAAAATAAGCGGCACATAAACATAATGTTATCGTAAAGGTTAAGATTGATCAAACAAAAATCCCTTTTTCTTAAACCGGTAACGTATCTGCAAACACCTGGACAGTATTTAAAACAGTGTTTAATGGCAAGACAGAATGACACACGATAACAATGCTGGCGTTGGTACAACAGGCCGTTTTCGTTTACAATAAGAGCGATCAGAGAAAACAATCGCTAAAAATTTACGATATTATTTCTTTAAGAATTACATTGTTGATATTGGATGTCAAGAAATATGGACTCTCCAGAACAATTATTCCTCCTTTCAATCCGCAGATGGCGGGAGGTCCGATATAACTTGACGTGTTCACGCATTTTTGTAAAAGTTGATAGTACCTACCGAAATCCAAATGCTGATAAGGGTTCTAATTAACCTGTCAGATAATTACAGCAGGCGCCCTGGAAAAACGAATCAATTCCAAAACGATATTTTCCGGATGCCTGTATGAGGAGACAACCTGATGGATTTGAATGCGTATTGTCCTGAAAAACTGCTGTCCACGGCAAAGGCCGTCAAGAAGATTAAAAACGGAAGCAGGGTCTTTATCGGCACGGGCTGCGGCGAGCCGCAGGAGCTCATCCGTGCGATGGTAGAGGAACCTGCGATCCAGGATATTGTCATATACCAGATGTTCTCGTCGACATTCGCCCAGTATATAAACGATCCGAAATTTTTAAACCGGTTTTCCCTGAAACTCTTTTTCATCAGTCTTCACATGCGCCAGGCGGCGTTCGAGGGAAAAATCGACTATATTCCAGCCTACCTGTCCCAGATCCCCCACTTGTTCGCAACCCGGCAGATCGGCCTGGATGTGGCCCTGGTGCAGGTGAGCCCCCCGGACAAATACGGCTTCTGCAGCCTTGGCATTTCAGTGGACATAACGCTTTCCGGCATGGAAAACGCGGGGATTGTCATTGCCCAGGTCAACCCGCGCATGCCGCGCACCTGGGGTGACGGTTTCGTTCACGTGGATGATTTCGACTACATCGTGCACCATGAAGAGCCGCTCGTGGAGGCGCTTCCAGAAGAAAAAAACCAGTCCATCGTCGAGCGCATCGCCAAGTATGTGAACCAGCTGGTAGACGACGGGGCAACACTCCAGATCGGATTCGGCCACCTGCCCAACTCACTTTTGCCGTACCTGTCCGGCAAAAAAGACCTGGGCATTCATACCCAGGTCATCACCGACGGTTTTCTTCCCCTGTTTGAAAAAAAAGTGATCACCAACCGGAAAAAATCGTACCTTCCCAACAGGGTGGTCACCTCCCTTTGCATGGGGTCTGAAAAATTATACAACTTTCTGGACAACAACCCCATGTTCTATTTCCGGACCGCCCAGTTCGTAAACGACCCGAACGTCATCGCGAAAAACGACAACCTCATATCCATAAGCTCCGCGCTGGAAATCGATCTTACCGGGCAGATCTGCACGGACTCCAAGGGATACCTCTTCTACAGCGGCATTGGCGACCAGGTCGATTTCATTCGCGGAAGCAAGATGTCTAAAGGCGGTTTTTCCATTATTGCACTGCCATCCACCGCTCAGAACGGGGAAGTTTCACGGATCGTTCCCCATTTGAGTGAAGGTGCCGGCGTTGCCACAACCCGGGGCGACGTGGATGTGGTGGTTACGGAATACGGCATTGCAGAGCTTCACGGCAAGGGTATTTACCAGCGGGTAATGGAGCTGGCCCAAATCGCCCATCCCAAGTTCCGTGAATGGATTATCGAGGAGGCCAAAAAACGGCACTATATTTTTGCCGACCAGCTTCCCCCAAGCAAGCAGGACCTGATGTTCCTTGAAAACTACAAAGCCTTTCTGGAGCTGGAAAGCGGCAAGACGGTGGAATTCCGACCGCTTCTGCCGTCGGATGAATTCGCTACGCGAAATTTCTATTACTCCCTTCAGGAGTCCACGATATTTTATCGTTTTTTCAACCGCCGCAAGGTCTTTTCCAGGGAAATGCTCCAGAAGCAGTGGGCCTCGGTGGATTATCACCAGAACATGACAATCGTGGGCATTGTGCAGCTCGGCAAGCACAAGGAAATTGTCGGCATCGGCTCCTACGGCGCCGCGGAAGAAAAGGTTGCGGAAGTGGCTTTTGTGGTCAAGGAGGAATACCAGAATATGGGCCTTGGCACCTACCTGCTGAAAATGCTGGAAAAAATCGCCAGGGAGAACAAGTACAACGCCTTCACCGCCATGGTTTTAAACGAAAACAATGCAATGATCCGCGTTTTTGAAAAATGCTATCCGCACGCAACGTTCAAGCGCGGACAAAGCGGCGATGTCGAAATCACCATGCCGTTTGACAGTCCGGAAAACGACAGCCAGGGGGAATAATGGAAAACTTTCCGC
>JAABUA010000118.1 GCA_011389515.1 Desulfobacteraceae bacterium | reverse complement strand
CGAAATGATGGTTGTCGATGCCCCGGCCTGCTTGTGGCGCCAGGTGTCTTTCCCCTGGCGGTCCATTTCAAAGCCGTGGACATCATGCTTAATGGTCCCTACGCGCAGTCCCCGACGGGTCATTTCACGGATCAGCTTCTCCAGAATCGTTGTTTTGCCGGAGTTTGAAAATCCTGCAATCGCCGCCACGGGAGCTGTTTTTCTGTCTGCCCGTTGACTTTCCTGTTTCGGCTCCAATGGCGAAACAATTGGTTTATGCATTGTTTTCTTCGTCATTTTTTCCTGTGTCAATCTATTTCCTGGTTTGCGTGCCATGTAGCGTCCTGTTATAATATAAGCAAAAAAGGAAGTCGTTTAAAGTTATTTTTCTGTTTCTCTCCCTTTGGGACGTTTTGTGAAAAAATAAAGAGGAGGTATAATATGGCTGAAATGAAAAAATACAAGGCAGGGCGCATGATAATGGGCAGACTGGAACATGGCGCCGACCTCCTGGAAGAAATAACGGAGATATGCCGGAAAGAAGATATCCGGATGGGCCGGGTGGAGGCGATCGGCGCGGTAAGCGTGGCGCGTATTGGATTTTATAACCAGGATACTCATGAATACCAGTTTTTCACGATTGACCAGCCGCTGGAAATACTTTCGCTGGCGGGCAATGTTTCCATAAAAGACGGCGAATCAATGGTTCATGCCCATGTCGTATTGGGAGATAAAGAAGGAAAGGCCTTTGGTGGGCACCTGGCAGCGGGAACAATCGTTTTTGCCTGTGAGTGCATTGTCGAGATTCTCGAAGGGCCGACCCTGGAAAGAGGACTTGACGAAAAAACAGGATTGCCCCTTTGGAACATATAAGCAGCGGGTGTTGTGCAGACTGCTCAGACCAGATGCTTTTTAAGCATTTCTTATAATTGGCGTAACTGGAAGCGTTTTTTCATCCGGAAGATCCGCAGCCGGTAGGTATATGTAAAACGTGCTTCCTTTGCCGGTTTCGGATGTCACATCCATGAAGCCGTTGTGGCGCTTGATGATGGAAAAGCAGGTTGTCAGCCCTATGCCGTGCGCTTTTGCCTTGGTGGTAAAGTATGGGTCGAAGATATGGGGTAAAATATGGCGAGGTATTCCCATGCCATTGTCTTTTATTGAAATTTCGACATAATGGCCTGCGGCGGAAGCTGGTGCGCTTTTTTTAATCACTTTGTTTTTTGCAGAAATTTCCAGAATGCCGCCATTCACCATGGCCTGGCATGCATTTGTAATGATGTTCTCGATCACCTGCCGTATCTGGTTTTCATCGAAATCGCAGGGCCAGAGATCTGCTGCAACATCGAAGCGGTATGAGATTTTTGTGCCGGAAAGCAGAAATGTTGTCGTTTCTTCGATGAATGGATATAGAAGTTGCTGTTTTTTTACCGGATCACCTCCCTGTGCAAAAGTGAGGAGCTGCCGTGTCAGAGAACGCGCTTTTTCAATGGCATCGAGGGCCTTGTCCAGCAATTTTGTCGCTTCTGGATCCGTGTTTTTCAATTTTCCCAATTCGATATAGCCGAATATTCCGCCCAGCAGATTGTTGAAATCATGGGCGATACCCCCTGCAAGAAGGCCAAGGGATTCCAGTTTGTCGGTATTCTGTGCCGCTTCGATCAATTTCTGCTTTTCGGTGATGTCCCGGAATACCAGCACCACGCCGATCAACTGGTTGTTTCTGTCTGTAATGGGGGCGCCTGAATCGGCAATAAGAAATTCTTGGTTCTCCTTTGAAACCAGGATAATGTTTTCGCAAAGTGTCTGCATTTGACCGGACGCAATTACGGTTTCCACCGGGTTGGGACAACGTTTCCCCGAAGCGCTGTCTATGATGTCAAATACTTCCGTTATTTTCCGCCCCCGGGCATCTTCGTGTGTCCATCCGGTCAAGGCTTCGGCTACCTGGTTCATTGTCGTAACATTTCCCGCAACGTCCGTGGTGATAACACCGTCGCCGATGCTTGCAAGTGTTACCGCCAGAAGCTCTTTTTCAGAAATCAGGGCCTCTTCATTTTGCTTGCGCCTTGTGATGTCAAACCCGAAGCCGCATATGAGATCCTCTTTTCCCATGTGCAGGAATACCGATCGCATCTCTTTGGGTATCAAGGTGCCGTCCCTGGCGGTGTGTGTTGTCTCAAAAGGGGCAATAATTCCGTCTTTTTTTAATTTTTCGAAGTGTGCTTTAAAATGGGGGCCGTAAACCTGATCGAAATCCGAAAGGGACATCCGGATCATTTCATCTGCCGTGTATCCCAGGCTTTTTGCTGCAGCATGGTTGGCATAGACGATTTTGCCGTTTTTATCAACCATGTACATCTCCTGTCCGGCATGTTCTACGATGAATTTGAACTGTTCAAGATGTTTTTGGGCATTTTCCACGGCCAGCAACCGGCGTCGTAAAACGACGTATAGCATTGCGGCGGTAAATAGAACAAAGCCAAATCCCTTGTAGATCTGAAAACGGGTGATGATTGCCGGATCTCTGACAATCGATTCAACAGCAAGATCGCTTAGTAGAATCCATGCACAGCCGACAGCGGCATACAGAAAAGCGATATATCCGGCAGTCCTTTTCATGGACGGGTTCATGAACGCGGTCCCTTTCCTGTGCCAGACTCCCCGAAAGCGATATTCCTGAAGTGTATAACTTATGAATACGCCGTTGAAAGCCATGGATTGGCATGCTGATTGTTATCTGCCGCAATCGTGTTATAATTATCCATATCTACTATAGACAACAGCGATACGTCAAAAAAATTATTTGCGGACAATACTTTTGCCTGCCCGCTGTATTGCTGCCTTGGCTTTCCTGTGCTAAAAACATAATTGACGACTTCGCAAAAAGCCCAATATCTGCGTTACGCGCAATTTTCGAAGAATCTCACGTACGGCTAAGTACGCTCAATTCTTCAAAAAATTGCGCGAGCCTTGATCTTGGACTTTTTTCAAAGTCGTCTGGTCCAGACTTTTTACGGGTTCATCATAATTGACCACTTTTTTAATTATGGGTGTTTTTTCAATTGTTTATCGGATACTATAACATTCAGGGCGGTTATGCATCTTTTTGACACAGATACTTTATTTGAAGAGCAATCAGCCGGCATCTTAAGCGGGAGGATTACCGACAACTGGTCGATTAACGGCAATCCCAACGGAGGCTACCTGGTGGCCGTTGCAGCTGCGGGTCTTCTTAAAAGCAGCGCAAAGCAGCATACCCCGGTATTGACAGCCAATTTTATTTCCCGCTGCGAACCCGGCAAAGCGGATCTTTCTACGTGGGAAATCGCGCAATCGAGGCAATTTTGCCGTATGGAAGCAAGACTGCTCCAAAAGGGCCGGGAAAAAATGCGTATGCTTGCGACATTTGCCGATGAACCCGAAAGCTGTCTTGTCAGGCGATATGAAACACCACCGCCGGAAATGGCGGCGCTTGAAAAATGTGTTCCGGTTCCGGTTCTCCCGAAATATACCATGTATGAAAACGCGGATGTGCGCCTGGATCCATCATGTGCGGGATGGATGGAGAACAAGCTGAGCACCGTTTCTGAAAACAGGGGGTGGTTTTCTTTCAGGGAAGCGCGGCCGTTTGACATATGCGCCATTGCTATGGCTGCGGACGCATTTCCCCCTGCGGTACTGGCGAGCCAGGGGATGATGGCATGGGTTCCCACAATTGAAATTTCAATTAATATTAGGCACATACCACAAACAAAGTGGTTAAAATGCCGCTTTCGAACCCGGTTTATCAATTGCGGCCTTTTAGAGGAAGACGGAGAAATCTGGGATGAGAATGGCGAACTTGTGGCGATTTCCCGGCAGATTGCCCAGTTGCGGCAGGCAGTGTCATGAATGCACAGATGCTTGGATAAGGCCATGAAACTGACTTCCAGAGTGGGGCTGTCATCCAGAATCTTCATCCATCTGGCAGTATTGTCTCTTATTATCTTGGTTATGGGTATTGTTTCCATATGGCAGGCCATGTCCTCCCAGGAGGTTATAAACGAACTCATCGTCAATGACATGGCCGCCAAAAGTGCCGCGTATGAAATGCAAAGCGCACTTGCCAATCACAAGGGGTTCGCAACGTATTACTACCTGGATTCAGATCCCAAATGGCTTCGTGAACTTTCCTATTACAGAAAAGCCTTTGATGACTGGCTGGAAGAGGCCTTATCGGTGGATAAAGATCCGGAGAATGTCGCCCTGCTGACCCGCATCCGGAGCAAAAACCGGGAATATATCCGCATGAAGGACGACGTTATCCGTCTCTACGCGGGGGAAAACAGGGCGCTTGGGGAAAGCAGGCACTGGGAAGTTCGCGAGTTGTTTTTCGAGTTAAACGCGCTTGTAAATGAATATAATTTGCTGATTGAAAAAAAGATATCCGGTGTATTGAACACAAGCCAGAAGAAAACGAGCCGTGCCAACTACATGGTGGTGTCTTTTCTGGCTACGTCCCTTGTTCTCCTGGCGGTTTTCGGAATACTGCTTGTCCTTAAGGTGATTGGGCCCATACGAAGAATCGCAGGCATGACAAAAACAGACCAGGGA
>JAABUA010000117.1 GCA_011389515.1 Desulfobacteraceae bacterium | reverse complement strand
AGATAACCGTAGCGTTCATTCCCTTCCGGGAGTGCCAGACCGATGCTGGCCACGAGCCGGCGCCCCGGCTCCTGGCTCTCCTGCTTGGCCATGACGCAGTGGGTGATCTCGCCGGCCTCAAGTTTGGAAAGACCCGCTTCCGGCTCGATGATTTTGCAGCCGGGCGGGAAGATGGAGGAAACCTGGACAAGATTCAGGTGCGCAATGCCCGCATCCCGAAGGGCATTCTCGAAAGATGCCAGCTTGGCCTTATCCCTTCCTACCCCCTTGGTGAAAAAGATATAACGTGGTACATACATAGGTAAGTTCTCCTACAGATATATATGAAAAATAAATAAAAAAGTACAGCCCCGCACTTTTTTGCCGGAGCTGTTGAAATCGCAAAACCATTAACCGCAATTCTTTATCAGAAATACGTCCAAAAATGAACCATAAACTTTTGCTTACACAACATTGTATTGAAACGGAAATCAAAAAACGTTATAATAAGGATATATTTGACTATATCAAATCCGGCGCTGATCCGGCAGGTGATCTGGAGGAGCGAATTGAAATTTTTCAGGAAGCGCTGGAAACGTTTGATTTCGGGCTTTTGAGAAACAAATACCCCGATCTTCGGGGCAACAGCGATGCAGCCGTAACCCTTTACAGGGATGACTCCGACAGGCTGCATATTACCATTGACGAGAAAGACATTGAACCATAAATTCAGATTTATCAAGGGACGTTTCCACTTCCACGGCAACCAGTCGCCGCAGGTGAATTTTCTGGGCCTTTTGGCTGCCAAGTGGCTTATCCTGACCGTGGCTGTCCTTGCAGCAGCCTATCTCATCGACAACATCCATGTTTCCGGTTTTTTTGCCGCCCTGTTCGCAGCGGCCGCCATCAGTTTTCTCAACATGTTTTTCAGGCCCATACTGCTTGTCCTCACGCTGCCGATCAATATCATGTCGCTGGGACTGTTCACCTTCGTCATCAATGCGTTGATGCTCAAAATGGCATCCGCCATAATCCCCGGCTTTGACGTGGTCGGCTTCTGGAGCACGATATTCGGGGCAATCACCATCAGCATCGTCAACTGGTTTTTAACCATGGTGGTCGCCGACACCGCCAGCCCCGGCCGAACAGGACGCCCTCGGGGGGGGAGACCCGGCGCAGGACCCAAAAGCGATGATACCATCGACCTCAACAAAAAAGGCGGCCGCTGGGAATAATTCGCGTCACAGCGGCCACACCATAACAATCAACGGTACGGCAACGGCTGCGGCCAATACAGACAAGGGAAGCCCCAGCCGCCAGTAATCCCCGAACCGGTAGCCTCCGGGCGCCATCACCAGGGCGTTTGACTGATGCCCCACCGGGGTTAAAAACGCACACGACGCGCCAACCGCAACCGCCATCAAAAACGGATCGACCGATGCACCCATGCCATGGGCCAGGCTGATGCCGATGGGCGCCATTAAAACGGCTGCAGCCGCGTTGTTGATTACATTGGAAAGCAGCATGGTTCCCACAAGCAATATCCCCAGGGTAAGGGAGGGCGGGAAGCTCTGCGACAGGAGCAAAAGCTGCCCGGCAATCAGTTCCGCACCGCCCGTATTCTCCAGCGCTTCCCCCAAAGGGAACATTGCACCCAGCAGAATAATAATCGGCCAATCAATACTTTCATATATCTCGTTTACGGAAATCAGCCCCACAAGGACCATCACCAGGGCCGCCCCGGTAAATGCCACTTGCACCGGAAGGATGCTGAGCGCTGCAAGGGCCATGGCAGAAACGAAAATGCCTACCGCCGGAAGTACTTTTTTGGGCTGATCCAGCCGCAGGCCGCGCTCTGCAAGCGGAAGCAGCCGATATGTTTTTATGACCTTCTGCAGATTTTCGTCACTTCCCTGGAGCAGCAGGATATCGCCGATAAATAGCCGGGTCTGGCCGAGCCGCGTTTTCAGTCGCTCCCCCTGCCTTGCTATGGAAAGCAAATTTACCTTTAATATCCGGCGAAGGTTGAGGCTGCTCGCCGTATACCCCGCCATGTGCGACTCAGGGGTAATGACCACTTCAATAACGCTGATATCGGCTGACCCCAGCGTCGCTTTGCAATCCCCCTTGCATTCCGCCAACTCCAACCCGAGGATGTCGATCATTGCCTTTACATCATCCGGGGTGGCCTCCACCACCAGAATATCTCCCTCCTGGATAATCTGGTGCCATGACGGCACCGGTATATGCTTATCCTGTCTCACAAGTCCCACAATGGTGGCTTCCACATCCTCTCCGAGCTTTGACGTGAGATGATAGATGGTCTGCCCCACAATCTTTGATTTTTCAGGAACCACCAACTCGCTGATATAGTCTTCGATATGAAAAAGATCTTTGGAAGACTCCCCCCCTTCCCGCCGGGGCGTGAGCCGCCATCCAAACAGGACGATAAAAGCCAGACCAGCAATTGTCACCCCGCCGCCGACCGGCAGAAAGTCGAACATGGAAAACGCGCTTCCCTGCTCCTGCATCCGATATGTGGCAATAATAATGTTGGGCGGCGTCCCGATCAGGGTCATTAATCCTCCCAGCAAGGATCCAAACGCCAGCGGCATCAATAACACCGACGGCGACCTCCCGCTTTTACGGGAGAGCCATATGGCCACCGGCATGAGCAGTGCAAGGGCGCCCACGTTATTCATAAAACCGGAACTGACCGCGACAATACCGGTCAGCGTGACGACCTGAACGGTTATCCGGTTGCCGACTTTCGACAGGGTTCGCGACATGCTGTCGATGACCCCGGCATTCATCAGCCCGCGGCTCAATATCAGCACTGCCGCCACCGTGATAACGGCTGGATGACCGAACCCGGCAAAAACCTGCCCGGACGAAACCAGACCCGCCATATACACCAGCAGCAGCGCGGCAATGGCCACCAGGTCGTAGCGCCACCGTCCCCATACGAAAAGAACAAGGGTCACCAGCAGAATGCCAAATACCACCATCTGATCAAACGTCACATCCATATTGAATTCCAGGCGTTATATAAATCTGAATTTGGAGTGGATCGCGTCTCCTGAACGGCAAAAAGAGCCAGGTGAAACCTGGCTCCAATTCAAAATAGTACTCCTGCAATCATTTCCATTCAACAGAATTTTCAAAAAAGACACTGCTGCTTTTCGAATCAGTGGCATAAAAAAAGGCAGGGCCCTTTTACAGAGCCCTGCCCCTATTTTTTTTTCAATTTGTCACACAAGAGGCGTATTACTTGCTGTTTCTGCGCCTCCGGCCAAATGCTGCAATGCCAAACAGTCCGGCACCCATGAGAAGCATAACTGCCGGTTCCGGAACTTGTTGTGTAGGTGTACTAGGATTAAATACGGAAAGATGGCTGATCTCTACATCACTTCCGAATCCCAGTGCACGTAGATCACCTGGATCCCAAATTCCGTTGGTTACCGCCGGATTCAGCCAGTACAGTGCATATGCCTGAGCATCCTTAAGCGCGTAAAATTCAACAGCGGCGTTTATAGACCATGTGTTACCATCTACAGAGAGGAGTCCGTTTTCACCTGTTACTGCACCCATTCCACCAACGTTACTCGCTTTGTCAACAAGAACGATATCTATGGACCCAAAGTAGTCAATCTTAGCCGTCCATATATCACTATTGGAGTACCATACTGTACCGGGATCCCAACCACCAGACATATACCCAGCTTGCAAAACATCTTCAACATTTGCAGGCAGGTCATTGCCAAAATTTCCTTGAACCCCCGGTCCTGATCCAGCAGTCGCAATATACAGCAAAGAGCCTGCGTTACTTCCATCCGCTATGGGTGTGTACTCGACAGATAAAGACCATGCCGTTGAAATAAATAAAAACAACCCCATAACCACCATTGAAATGATTTTTAAGAAACCGAACGTTTTATTCATAACACGCCCTCCTTTTATTGTAGAAATATTTTAAATCTGACCGCTATAATTGATACCAGTACAATACTGATATCTTCTTTGCCTATTAATTATGCAAATTCTGAACCAAAATATCCCGACATCTGTAAAATATTCCATAAACCCAATAAGGCCTTGTAACTTATACTAATTTTTTATGCAAAAATCTGATTCTACCGTCAAATTCAGGTGATCCCTGTTTCCAGAAATCAGGATTTGCGGACAACAACAAAACGAACCTTTTCAAAATCATTTTGACAGCCAAACCAAAGCTTTACAGTATTATTGCAGGGAGAAAGGCACCTTGCCATCATAAAGAACGCATATTTCTCTCTCTTACCGGCGCTATCGTTCGCTATTTAACATACTGAAAAAAAACAATTAAATATGATTTTCCAGAAATCGGTAAAAAATTTCCGGTTTTCCGGAAAAACAAGCTTGGCGAACGCGTCAAGTCTTTTTCAGATGGCAAATAAATGATGATGCGGCATGCGCGGATGCGAAACAAAATTATTTGAATTAAAGCGTGTTTATTGTTACGAATATGGTATTCTGGAGGGAACGTAATGGATGTAAAACCACTATCATTTTTCAAGGAAGGAAATAAAAGCCGTGAAAAAAATAAACTTTGCCGTGAGCCATCAACAATCCGTTTTTCACAACCCCTTTCAGAACAACGAACGAGTAACCCAACCCCTCGAGGTCAGATCC
>JAABUA010000116.1 GCA_011389515.1 Desulfobacteraceae bacterium | reverse complement strand
AAAAACAAGGGGCGGGGCTTTTCCGGCGTCACCAAGCGGCATGGGTTTCATCTTGGCCGCAAGACCCACGTGAGCCACAATTACCGGGCGCCCGGCTCCATTGGAAACAGTGCGTGGCCGTCTAAGGTTATAAAAGGAAAAAAAATGCCCGGCCGCTACGGAAACGTACGTCAAACCATGCGAAATCTCGAGGTTGTCGATATCCGGCCCGAGCTGAACCTGCTGCTTGTCAAAGGAGCGGTTCCAGGCCCGGTGAATGCGACCATTGAAATCAAAAAGCCAAAAGCGGCGAAGTAATTTTTAACAAGTCGGTTTTTGGGATACGGCCGGTGCGGGTTGTTGCCGCCGGCAAGACATAAAGAGGGATACAATGGCTGTCGTCGAGGTCAAAAATACAAACGGTGAAAAGGTTTCGGAAGTCGAACTGCCCGATGAGATCTTTAATGTACCGGTTAAAAAAAGCGTTCTGCACGAAGTCGTTCGCATGCAGATGGCATCCAGGCGCAGGGGAACGGCTTCGGTGAAGCATCGCTCCGATGTTGCCGGTTCCACCATCAAACTGTATCGCCAGAAAGGAACAGGAAGGGCGCGGCGGGGAAATATAAAGAGTCCGTTGCTTCGTGGCGGCGGATCTGTGTTTGGTCCGGATCCGCGTTCTTACGCTTTCAAGGTTCCGAAAAAGGTCCGGCGTCTTGCGCTGAAAATGGCGCTTTCAAGCAAAATGCAGAATCAGTCCATTATTGTGCTTGACGGGTTCGCACTTGATCAGGTAAAAACAAAGTCCGTCGCTTCGACCATCAAGCGGCTTGCGCTTCAAAAGCCCCTGATCATTATTGATGCGAAGGATGAAACCCTCGAGTTGTCATCCAGGAACATTCCCGGTGTAAAAGTGCTGCGGGTTGAAGGGCTCAATGTTTACGACATCTTGAACCACGAAACACTCGTGTTGATAGAACCGTCGATCAAGCAAATCGAGGGGAGGTTTGCGGCATGAAAGATCATGAAGTAATACTTGGTCCGGTTGATACGGAGAAGGGGAACATCCAGAAGGAAGAGCTAAACCAACTGACCTTCGAAGTTGCAAAAACAGCCAACCGGGTTCAAGTCAGAAAAGCCATCGAATCTGTTTTCGATGTCAAGGTAGCATCGGTCCGCACGTTGAACGTCAAGGGAAAGATCAAACGGCGCGGTCGCATACTGGGTAAGCGGAAAGACTGGAAAAAGGCGGTGGTTACGCTTGTGCCCGGGCATCGGATTAAATTCTTTGAAGGCGTATAAGTGGAGTGGATGTAAATGGCTATTAAAAAGGTAAAACCGACATCAGATGGAAGGCGTCATCAGACGTATTCAACATACGAGGAAGTGACCCGGACCAAGCCTGAAAAAAGTCTTATCCGGATTATTAAAAAAACCGGGGGGCGCAATGCAAACGGCCGCATGACCGCAAGGCACAAGGGCGGCGGCAACAAGCGTTTTTACCGCATCATCGATTACAAGCGGGACAAGGACGGCATTCCGGCCAAAGTGGCATCCATCGAATATGACCCCAACCGTTCGGCTCGAATTGCCCTCCTTTACTATGCAGATGGTGAAAAGCGCTACATACTCGCGCCTTTAAAGATTTCTGTGGGGGATATTCTGATGTCAGGTCCGGATGCGGAAATCAAGCCGGGCAACTGCCTTCCGTTGAGCCGGATTCCCATGGGAACGCACATTCATAACATCGAGCTTCGAACAGGAAGAGGCGGGCAGATGGTGCGGAGTGCCGGCGGATTTGCACAGCTGATGGCAAAAGAAGGAAAATACGCCACGGTTAAATTGCCTTCCGGCGAAGTCCGGATGGTGCTGATCGCCAACCGGGCTACCATTGGACAGCTCGGGAATATGGATCATTCCAATATATCGCTGGGGAAGGCCGGACGGAAAAGACATCTGGGAATACGTCCCCGAACCCGCGGTGTGGTCATGAACCCGGTGGATCATCCCATGGGGGGCGGCGAAGGCAGATCTTCAGGCGGGCGTCATCCATGTTCGCCCTGGGGAATGCCGGCCAAAGGGTACCGCACCCGCAAGCCCAACAAGCAGAGTTCCCGCCTTATCGTAAAAAGGCGCAAGTAAAAGTAAATTGAAATGAATTGTAACAGCAATTACAACGCTATCGTTTTACAGGAGCGATTATGCCGCGGTCGTTGAAAAAAGGGCCTTACATTGAGCCCAAGTTATTCCAGAAAATAAATGCCGCCCAGGAATCCAGGTCTGCGAAAGTCATCAAGACATGGTCCAGGCGATCTACCATAGTTCCTGAAATGGTTGGTCTGACGCTTGCGGTCTATAACGGGAAGAAGTTCATTCCGGTATTTGTCACTGAAAACATGGTCGGGCATAAGCTCGGTGAGTTTTCACCTACCCGGACGTTTTACGGGCATGCCGGCGATAAGAAATCAAAAATAAAGAAATAAACCATATTGAGGAATATCGGATATGGATGTCAAGGCATCGGGAAGGTACATGCGCATATCGGCTCAGAAGGTTCGCCGGATAGTCGGAGCGGTAAAGGGGAAACCGGTCGAGTCCGGTCTGAATACACTGAAATTCATGCCGCAGAAATCGGCCAGGATCGTAGAGAAAATTTTGCGTTCGGCAGTAGCCAATGCCGATAACAGGGGCAACCTCGATGTTGATTCCCTTGTGGTCAAAAATGTTATCGTTGATGAAGGCCCCACGGCAAAACGGTTCCGGCCGAGAGCCCGGGGAAGATCAACACGAATTCTTAAGCGAACGAGTCATATAACCGTCATCGTCGGCGAAGGCAGCGCATAGAGGGTATACTATTTTAAGGAGGTATGCGGCTTGGGTCAGAAAGTCAATCCAATAGGCATGCGGTTGGGCATCAATCGCACATGGAGCTCGCGGTGGTTTGCCGGCAAAGATTATCCGGCAAATGTTTATGAGGACCATAAAGTTCGAAATTTCCTGAAGAAAAAGCTGAATCACGCCGGGATTTCGAAAATTGAAATTGAACGGTCTTCCAAAAGAATCAAGCTGAAAATTCACGCAGCCCGTCCCGGTATAATTATCGGCAAAAAGGGTTCCGAAATTGAAGCATTGAAAAAAGAGCTCGAAAAATTCGTTTCAGCGGAAGTCGTCATGGTTGATATCCATGAGGTGCGAAAACCGGAGCTCGATGCGCAGCTTGTCGCTGAAAATGTTGCCGGACAGCTTATCCGCCGTGTGGCTTTCAGGCGTGCAATGAAAAGATGTGTTTCATCGGCCATGCGTTTCGGCGCACAGGGGATCAAGATTATATGTTCGGGTCGTCTGGGTGGCGCTGAAATGGCGCGCACGGAATGGTATAAGGAAGGACGCATACCGCTGCACACGCTTCGTGCGGATATTGATTATGGGGTTGCCGAAGCAAAAACGACCTATGGAACGATCGGTATCAAGGTGTACATATTCAAGGGCGAAATACTCGATGACCGCCTGACCGCTATCACCGCTGCTGATCCGAAGTAACTGACAGGAGTAAATCATGCTGAGTCCCAAGAAGGTAAAATATAGAAAACAGCAGAAAGGTCGAATGAGAGGGAAGGCCTATCGAGGCTCATCTTTGAATTTTGGCGATTTCGGTCTCCAGGCTGTTGAATGCGGCAGTATTACATCACGCCAGATCGAAGCAGCACGTATTGCCATGACACGAAAAGTAAAGCGTGGCGGCAAAATGTGGATCCGCGTTTTTCCGGATAAGCCGTATACCAAAAAACCGGCGGAAGTACGTATGGGTAAAGGGAAAGGCTCCCCTGAAGGATGGGTTGCGATTATAAGACCCGGCCGCATACTTTACGAGATGGAAGGTGTTCCGAGAGAGCTCGCTTTTGAGGCACTTCGACTGGCTTCGCACAAGCTTTCAGTTAAAACCAAGATCATTGAAAGGAGCCAGATCGGATGAAAGCAAAAGAACTCCGAAATCTAAGCAATAAAGAACTCGACAGCAAGCTTGGCGAGCTGGTGGAATCCCATTTCAACATGCGTTTTCAGCAGAAAATCGGTCAACTGGAAAACACCAGCAGACTTAAACAGATCAGGCGTGAGATCGCCCGGGTGAAAACGATTCAACAGGAAAAAAAGAATTAACCACCAGGCAGACTATTAAAGACGGACGGATATGAAAAATATACGCGGTATGAAAAGGCAGCTTGTGGGGACGGTTTTGAGCAACAAAATGGACAAAACCGCGACAGTTCAGGTGGAAAGGCTTGTCATGCATCCTGTTTACCGGAAATATATCCGGCGGCGGGCCAGGTTCGCCGCCCATGATGAGCGAAACGAATGCGGTATTGGAGATCGTGTAGTGATTTCCGAATCCAGGCCCTTAAGCAAGACGAAACGATGGCGGGTAAGCCGCATTATTGAAAAAGCGGTTTCATGATACAGGGGATATTGAAATGATTCAATCGGAAACGAGATTGTCCGTTGCAGACAATTCGGGCGCAAAAGAGATATACTGCATAAAGGTCCTGGGAGGGTCGCGCAGGCGCTATGCCAGTATCGGAGATATTATCGTGGTATCCGTCAAGGAGGCCATACCCAACTCCAAGGTGAAAAAAGGGGATATTCTCAAGGCGGTTGTTGTCCGCACCAAGAAGGAGATCCGACGCCCCGATGGTTCTTACATCCGGTTTGACGATAATTCTGCCGTGCTTATCAACGCGCACC
>JAABUA010000115.1 GCA_011389515.1 Desulfobacteraceae bacterium | reverse complement strand
AGGATACGCTGTTTATCGGCAAAGAGACGGCCGCCGGCGGCTTCAATGAGATCTGTACCCAATGCGGCGCTTGCGTTATCGGTGAAACCGGTGGGGTGTGCCCGGTCACGACCTGCCACAAGGGGCTGGTTAACGGTCCGTGCGGCGGGACCAACAAGGGTAAATGCGAAATCGATTCCAATAAGGACTGCGCCTGGACGCTGATCTATAACCGCTTAAAGGACCTTGGGCGCCTCGATTCCATGCGCAGGTACCAGAAACCCAGGAACCACCTTGGCGAACCGAGCCCCGGCAAATACAGCATTCCCGCTTAAGGCGGCATCGCCAGAAATATTAAATATCTTTTGCACAGGAAAGGATGATCTCATGACGTCCGCATTCAAAAAAGCCCTTGATTCCGGGAAGTTTATCGTAACCTCGGAAGTGGCCCCGCTGAAAGGGACCAATACGGAAAAATTCATACATCACGTGGAACTGCTTAAAGACAAGGTTGACGCCATGAACGTAACCGATCACCAGAGTTCGGTCATGCGCTACCCTTCCCTTGGCGGTGCGCTTCTGGTCAAGGAGCACGGCGGCGAACCCATTTTGCAGATGACATGCCGGGACCGCAACCGTCTGGCCCTGCAGGCCGACCTGCTGTTTGCCCACAGTCGGGGCATCAACAATGTGTTGTGCCTGACCGGAGACTCCGTCATGCTGGGAGACCACAAGGAGGCAAAGGGAGTGTTCGACCTGGACTCCAGCCAGCTTGTCAGGACGATCCGCATCATGGAGCGGGGCAAGGACCTTGCGGGAAACGATTTGGACGGCGACATAAAAATGTGTGCAGGAGCCATTGTAACGCCGGAAGCAGACCCCATAGAACCACAGCTCATAAAGTTTGAAAAGAAAATCGAAGCCGGGGCCGAGTTTATCCAGACGCAGGCGGTCTATGACATGGACAATTTCAAGTCGTTCATGGAATATGCGCGCCAGTTCGACGTCAAGATCCTGGCAGGCATTATCCTGCTGACTTCTGCGGGCATGGCCCGGTTTATGAACAAGAACGTTGCAGGCGTCACGGTGCCCCAGGCCCTGATCGACGAGATGGCTTCCGCCCCCAAAGGGGGCGCACTCAAAAAGGGAATTGAAATTACCGGCCGGATGATCCGTCAGATCAAGGAGGAAAAGATCTGTGACGGCGTCCATATCATGGCCATCGGCAAGGAAGAGGTGGTGCCGGATATCATGGCGGCCGCCGGCCTGTAGGTCGCGGAAGGCTATAACCCATCTCAACATTCTGATGTCGGTTCACGATCGCGGCGGCGTCTTATTTCAAACCGCAGACATACCATAGTATTTCGAGGATTTGAAATAAGACGCCAACGATGTTCTATATCTTTCCGGATATCCCGAACGCTTCCAGCACCAGCCAGGTCTTCACGTCAAATTTGACGTCCCGCCTCACGCATAGATCCTGCGCCTCTTTTGCAGATACAAAGACCACCTCGATGTCCTCCGCGCTGCCGGCAGCATGACTGGAGGGCGTTCCCGTGCAATCCGCATACACCATGGCCACGGATTCATCGGTCAGGCCGGAGGAGGAATAAATGGGCGGGCTGATCCGGCAAATCCCGGTGAGCAAAAGACCGGTTTCCTCGTAAAGCTCCCTTTTCGCGCATGTTTCGATGCTTTCCCCCTCATCCACCAACCCCGCCGGAAACCCGTAAAGCCAGTCCGCCAGCGGAATCCGGAACTCTTTTATAATAACGATCTTTCCGGATTCCTCGTGAAACGGTACGATTACGACCGCATCCGGCGCCTCGAACCGTCCGGTTTGCGCCTTTGGCGGATCGCTGCGCGAAGCATACGCCCAGGTTTTTTCCCGACCGTTTTTGTCCAGGTAATGCATCTCGTAAAGATTGACAAATTTTTCGTCTGTAATCCGGACGACTTTGCCTGTTTCTATCTGTTTGTCCTTCTTATCAGGATTTTGCATAAAAACGCCTTTCCTCGATTACCCTTGCTGCGGGCTTTGTCTTACCCGATCTTTGTTTTACAGTTGTCAAACCGTCATTTCTTCTTTACAGTATCATAAAAATGGATTGGAACGGTATATCTGGCAACCTAAATATAAGAACCGGAGGTAAAAATGAAGTCTAAAGTAATGTCTGGAATACTGCTTGTATTGACCGTTTGCAGCACGGCGTACGCCCAGAACGAAACAAAAGGGGATATCCGGCTTTTTCAAAGCTTTTTCGAAGATGCCCACATTACAACAGAACCCTACCTGGACACAGAGTTCGATTACAGCTACTACGACTTCAACCGTACCGACCTCGGCGTTTACCAGCTCGCTCTTCGCCTGGGACTGCCGATTAACCCAAAGACAGAGATCCACGGAAGGATGGGAATGGTTCATGTAGATCCGGACAACGGTTCAGAAACAGGAATGGCGGATGTATACATCGGCGGGCGGCACCTGATCATCGACCAGGAAACAAAGGTAACCGCAGGCGGTTTCATAACCATACCGACCGGCAGGGAGAAAACATGGGAAAACAATTTCGATGCGGGCGTATACTCGGCGCTGCGCCACCCTTTAAGCGAAGAGATTGTCCTGACCGGCACGATCGGCCTTGTTTATACCGAGAAACCATTGCAATTCGCCGATGATCACGAAGCCATCCTACGCCTTGGAGGCGGCGCCATCTATCAGTACAGCAATGAGGTGTCTTTTATCGGTGAAGCGGTCATCGAAAGCAGATACGATTATATGCTTCTTTCCGGCGGCATGGACTACAAGTTCGACCGGAAAAGCAGCATCCGTGGCGCCTTGGGTGTCGGGGTGGACGATGGGGCACCGGACGCCCAGGTGCTGTTAAGCTTTTTTATCCTGTTTTAGCGGCCACATAATTGACCGGGCGCCTCCGGTATATACCGATGATCCGATCCCTGCGCACGCGGTGGTCTACGGAAAAGCCCTTCACCGCTTGAAGGCCAGCATTCCGATACCGACCACCGCAGAAACCCCGCCGGCAATAAATAACCATGTGGTGGCGTCCGTAAAGCGACCGGTAATGGCTTCCGTGAGCTGGTCGTCCACCGCCTGGGAAGATTGATAGCCGAAAAAAAGAAGACCGATCCCGATTACAAGAAGTACGATGCCGATTATTTGATTGCTGCTCATTTTAATTCCTTCCGTCGTTTCAGTGGTTGCGCCTGCAAAACGGGAACGCAGACAGCCTCAGGTGAAATCCGGCAACGGCTTGATGCAGGAAAATGCCCGACAGAAAACGCTTCCCGTTTAAAGAGCGTTTATTTCCCTTTATACCCAATTATAGGGGGATACGGCTGAATTGCAAATCTGCGTTGTTTTTGTCAGGAAATATTGCTCGAAAAAAACGCGGCGCCTATGAAATTTTTGTGAGAAATTTTTGTGGAAATTTGTGCGGGCACGCCGCGCCCCGGCTGAAAAAAAACAAAGGGGAGAGCGGCGAAGACGGGGGGCTGGCCAAACCATTTATTTTTCTGGCGCGCCCGGAGGGATTCGAACCCCCGGCCTACGGATTCGAAGTCCGGCGCTCTATCCAGCTGAGCTACGGGCGCAGGGCGAAAAAAGAGAAAGGGTTTAATGGGGTGAGTGATGGGACTTGAACCCACGGCCACCAGGGCCACAACCTGGCGCTCTACCAACTGAGCTACACCCACCGTAACCGTTAAGAAATTTTAAATAGCAAATTGAGCAGCCTTTTGCAACAGGATTTTTGCAATTCCCGGACAAAACAATTCCCGTGACAACCCCCTGCAAAACTTATTATTGACCCATTACAGGCTTTTGTTTACAGTAACAACCCTGGCGGCTTTCATCGATTTGAAGCAGCTGCGCCTTTTCCATCCCGGATGGTGCCGGGAAATATGTCTGATTGCAAATCTGTTAACCATCCGGAGTTTGTCATGCATGAATTTTCGATGTTTATCATGCGGGTCTGCCTGGCAGGGCTGTTCGCATATGTTGCCACAAGAATATTCAGACCCGAAGCGGAGCTCGGCTTTATCGTCGGAATGACGGCCTTTCTCGTTATCATGGCATATCTGCTGGAATACCTGCGAACAAGAAACAAGTAACGAACCAGAAGGACGGCAAATTCATTGAAGCAGATCATTTTAGGTACTGCAGGGCATATCGACCACGGAAAAACCAGTCTTGTAAAAGCCATTTCCGGAACCGATACAGACCGCCTGATCGAGGAAAAGCGCAGGGGCATTACCATCGAGCTGGGATTTGCATCCATTGACCTCCCCAGCGGACTGCATATCGGCGTCGTGGACGTTCCCGGACATGAAAAATTTGTAAAAAACATGGTCGCCGGTGCAACGGGTATCGATGTGGTTGCCATGATTATCGCTGCAGACGAAGGCGTCATGCCCCAGACCCGGGAGCACATGGAAATCTGTTCCCTGCTGGGGGTTCATTACGGGTTTGTCGTACTGACAAAGATTGACATGGTCGATGCCGAATGGCTTGAACTGGTAACAGAAGATGTCAGCGATTTCATGGCCGGCACCTTTCTGGGAGATTCCCCCATCGTGCCGGTCTCATCGATTACCGGCGAAGGCATCGATGAAATGATAAAAGTGCTCGATGAATATTGCTCCGCATTGCCGGAGCGTTCATCAACCGGCCTGTTCCGACTGCCTATCGACCGGGTGTTCTCCATGAAGGGATTCGGCACGGTAATCACCGGCACCCTGGTTTCCGGCAGGATCAAAAACGGGGAACCGGTCATGATCTATCCCCCCGGAATCACGTCCAAGATCCGGGGGCTGCA
>JAABUA010000114.1 GCA_011389515.1 Desulfobacteraceae bacterium | reverse complement strand
ATGCAGCCGGCTTTGCCAAGGTCTTGATGCAGGATGAAACCGACGCATGCCTTAAATGGTTCGAAGACATCCGTTCCAGGATGAAAAAACGTGCCGCTGCCGGACGAGCAAAGGGACCGGCTCCACCTGGACTTCAAATTGTTATCGGTCCTGATGCCGCTGAAAAAGCCGCCAACACGGTACGCAACCTGAAAGAGGACCGGATTCGTGTGGTCATGGGAGCCTGGCGGAAAATATAGCCTCCAGGAAGGTAGCGCTTCGCCGGGCATGCAGAAGAATAAAAAAAGCCATACTGTCCGTATACGGACAGTATGGCTTTTGGTTTGGAAGACACAAGCGCATGGTGCCCAATTGATTCACCATGCGCCAGATTCTTTGTAACTGTGAATCTCTATTGAATAATACACGAGCCCATGCCGGTAGTAGGTCTGTATACCTTGCCCCCTGATCGTCGGCTGTAGAAAATAAAAGCCGGCTTACAGGGGGTTTTGGAGGAAGGAAATATCAGATACACTATCTTAATTTTATGCAACCATTTGATATTATACGATTTTATCTAGTACCGACAAGTGTTTGGGCATAGAGTTCCTCGAACGCATACCAGGGGATGAGCTTGGCAAGCTTCACCCAGCGATTGTCGTTTCTGAGCTTGCCGCCAAATGGCAGATAGAAATCTTTGAACTTCAGTGCTTTTCGTTATTTTTATACATGTCCGTTCACGATACAGGTGCAAGGGTTTGAGGGGGTAGTGTTGAATAAGTTTGCATTAATAGTGCATTATTTATTATATTAAGCAGTTAAAATCAATGACAGGATACGATATGGCGGACGGAAATCAATCCCAGAAACAACACTTGGATAAGCCGGTCCCACGGAGACCTTTTAAACAGAAGGCCATCATCACAGTCACGTCCATATGAAAATAAACAAAAAAATCCTTGCCTTGCTCGGCACAGGCCACGGCGTGACAGATCTGAACCAGGGGGTATTGCCGATGATGCTGGCCTATCTTCAGCCCGTGCTGGCTATGAGCCAGTTCCAGGTTGGCTTTGCAATGCTGATATTCTCTGTGAGTTCATCCGTTATTCAGCCGGCCTTTGGCATATTCAGCGACCGGATCCGACTTCCATGGCTTATACCGCTGGGGTGTTTTCTGGCTGGCCTCGGAATCTCGCTAACAGGGGTCATTCCGAATTATCCGCTCCTGCTGGCAGTGGTTCTTATCAGCGGATTCGGAATAGCAGCCTACCACCCGGAGGGCTCCAAGTATGCCCGATATTCCAGCGGAGGCAACAAGGCAACCGGCATGGCCGTATTTTCCATCGGAGGAAATATAGGATTTGCTGCAGGGCCCGTATTGGCAAGCATTTTAATCGCCATTGGCGGACTGAAGGGGTCCTTGGGGCTGCTGGTTTTCAACGGAACGATGGCCCTGCTGCTCTGGATTTCCCTTCCCGCCATTGCAGGCACCGAAAAAGTATTCAATACACACAACGACCCAATACATATCGCGGAGCTGAAAAAAACGTTTCAGATCAAATCAAAAAAAGTCCTCGTTCCCTTTGCGCTGCTGACGGCAATCGTTATCCTACGCTCATGGGTGCATTTCGGGATGGTTACCTTCCTTCCCCAGTATTACGTCAATTATCTGGGCAAAAGCGAGGGATATGCCGCGACGCTGACTACGGTTTTTCTTCTCGCGGGAGCAGGCGGCACGCTGGTGGCCGGCCCGGTTGCCGATCGCATCGGATTACGCAATGTCATATTGATCTCCATGGGCCTCATGACGCCCTTGATGTATTGGTTCACGGTGGCGGGCGGCTACTGGGTGATAATACAGGTCGCCATGCTGGGATTTGCAGTCGTCTCCACATTTGCAATCACAGTGGTTTTCGGTCATGAACTCCTGCCATACAATGTAGGGCTTGCCTCAGGAATAACGATGGGATTCGGCATCGGCATGGGTGGCGTCGGCACCGCGGCCTTGGGGTGGGTGGCCGATGTATGGGGGCTTCCAATGGTGTTTCATGTCATGATTTTTTTGCCCCTTTTGGCTCTTTTTCTTGCTCTTTTTCTGCCAAGGCGTTGACAGTCAGAGAAAAATTTGGATGGCACCCGCCGGTACCACGGAGGCTTCCTATGCTACCGCAAGGAGCTTTAATATCCGCAGCAAGGATCGCCAGGTGCCAGCGGCGGCGTCAAAATGTATTAAAAATGGCGGTCCAAAAATGTTGATCGCGGCAAAGATTATTTTCGGCAACTGGTCAATTTGCGTTTATCACGGCAGCTGCAGCGCTGAGGTCTGTTACAAGCCCCAACACTGCATGCTCTTTTATTCATCCAGCCTGTCTTTCATTCGATAACTGGAGCCCTCAATAAGAATGGTTTCTGCATGGTGCAGAAGCCTGTCGAGAATTGCCGAGGTCAACGTAGCGTCATTGTTAAAAATCTCGGGCCAATCCTTAAAAGCCCGGTTGGTGGTAATGATCATTGCGCCCTGTTCGTAGCGCGAATGAGAAAGCGGATTAATAAGGCTTGAGCATCTCTTTTTGCCTTCTGGTCTTGGGAGAAAACCCCTCTTACCAGGATTCTGCTCCAGGGGGTCAATTTTGGGTGATCGTTTTGCCCTTTAAGGGGTCATTTTAGGTTATCAAAGCCGGTAAAGATGCAGCTTTAAAAATGCTACATAGAGGCCGCAGTAGGCTGCTGTGTCGACGATCTCTCCTGGGGGTAGGCATGGGCATTGCCAGTTTTTGATTTTTATGCGGAACATATTGCGTTGCCGGGTGAAAAAGTAAAAAGAATCACCCTGCATTAAAAGGATCTCGCATTTCATGACAAACACACAGAAAAATCCGTTTTTCCAATTACCCCAGACCGTCTTTGCCCGTATGGACATGGCGCCCTGCATCCGATTCAAACATGCGATGTATGATATGGCAATGGGCCTGGAGCGGATGGGAACAGGTCTTATTCCGGGAACGGTAAGCGTCGATGGTATGGAGATTGCGGTACTGGAAAGCAGGGGCAAGCGGGTTCGCCCTGTCCTGATGCTGGTACACGGATTTGGCTCCTGCAAGGAAGCCTGGCTGAGAATGTCAAAGCACCTGAAAGATGACTTCCACATCATCGCCATGGATCTCCCTGGCCACGGGGACAGCTCAAAACAAATGGAAAAGAACTACAGCCTGGCGGATCAGACGGCATATCTGCGCGCCATTATCAATGAATTGGGCGTGGAGAAGCCCCATTTGGCAGGAAACTCCATGGGTGCCACTATTATTGCACTTTACGCCTCCCGTTATCCGGAAGAAGTCGCCAGCATTACCCTGTTCAACCCAGCCGGAGTCTCTGTCCACGGGAGTGAGTTTACCCAGCACCTGACCCGCGGCGAGAATCCCTTGATTATCAAAAGCGTTGATGATTACAGGCGGGTGATGGATTTTACCATGGAGAAAAAGCTTTTCCTGCTCTGGCCCATGACCGACGTGTTGGCTTCAAAGGCGATATCAGACCGGGCATTACGCGAAAAGATTTTTGAAGACAGCCGGTTAAAAGACATCCTGCTAAATGAAAATGTCGGCTTCAGGGAAGTTCTCCGCTCTATCCATGCCCCCACCCTGATTATATGGGGTCGGCATGACCGGCTGGTTGATGCGAAAAATGCCCCGTTGTTTGATAAACTGATCCCCGATTCCCGCCTGGTGATCCTGGATGACGTGGGGCATGCCCCCATGCTCGAAGCTCCCCGAATATCAGCAAAGCATATAAGAGATTTCGCCCTGGGTGACGGTAAGAACTGACGCTGCTCGGAAAAGGGACATTACCTGAAGCAGATTCGTTTTTCTGTAACAACTGGTATTCATACCCTGCTTTTGTAGCGGCCGCAACGGACTGCACTTGTCCTGGCAATGTGCACTTTAGGAGGGGTTGTCGCTGCGAGGACTGTAGCCACCTATTGTGCAATCCAGAGGGGGGGTATCTATCCAGGAGGCACCCCGAACTGCATTTTACAAAACCTGAAAAGTTTTTTAAAAAAATCGCCCGTGTTATTTGACACCCACATTTTTCGGACCTATATAAGAATTATGACAAAGCCAAACCAATTGTAAAATTGGGACGGAAAGTCACGGGTCTTTTCGGCTCTTGCATTTCCTTCGATTCGGTTTAAAGATAGCCGGACTACCATTGTGGGTGGTAGTTCGGTTTTTTGGTTTTGTAATCCCAAAAAACGACCAAACCTTTGACAGGAAAGGAGTTGGGATGTGAACCGTTCAAAGAAAAGAAAAAAGCGAACAAAGTCATAACGCCATGTATACGACAAGATTATGGTTGTGCTCCATTTCTGAAGACGATGCCCTCCTCTATGTTGTAGATAAAATGAAGAAGTAAAGCTTGCCGGTGTAAATGATGATTCAAAGGGAAAAAAAGCATTAGATCAAAGGTAATTAAATGAAACCTTCCCCTTAAGGATTGTGGAACACATGAAGCCCGTATTCTGTAGATACAGAGTCGATAATGTTCCTATCCGACTCCAAGTGGCATTTTATTTGTACGGTTATTTTTTCGCATTAGTCCTGTTTATCTACGCTTTAATTATCCATTATACATGCACGATTGAAATTTCTGGCCAATATCACCTTGATTATCGACAAAACTATATTTTTTGTCATTGGCATTGTTTCATTCCCTTATATGGTTCTGTATTCATGAAAAATCGGTCCCATGTGTGGATGCAGCACCCATTGTGTTACATGAAACCGATTCATCTATTTCTTCGCTTAATAGGTGTTAAGAAAATAATCCTTGGATCTACCGGTCATTCAGGAAGACAGGCTGCCATTGAACTTGTCGAATATCTTAAAAAAGGATATTCCACCGTTCTTCTTCCAGATGGACCGAACGGTCCCCCCTTTGTCGCAAAAAAAGGAATGCTTCACATC
>JAABUA010000113.1 GCA_011389515.1 Desulfobacteraceae bacterium | reverse complement strand
GCACAGTATAACTGGGATATCCGGCCGTATATGCAATAATTCCTGGGCCAGCTTGACCCCTGTCATCCGGGGCATGGTCATATCCGTTATAACCAGGTCGAATCTGTCCGGATCCGCTTTGAAACATTCAAGCGCCTCAAGACTGCTGGTCCAGGCGGACACGTGATATCCCAATTGCGTAAGGACCTGGCGGCCTAAATCCATAATGCTTTTTTCGTCATCAACCAACAAGACCCGCTCGTTTCCCGTCGGTATCTTCTGCCTGATTACATCCTGCGGCAGAATCTGTTTTTCAACTACCGGAAGAAAAACAGCAAACGTGGACCCGGCCCCAAGTTTGCTTTGAACAGTGATTGCCCCGCCATGACTCTTCACGATACCATGCACGACAGAAAGGCCCAGACCGGTTCCCTCATCCGGCCCCTTGGTAGTAAAAAAAGGTTCATAGAGTCGTTGTATCACTTCTTCAGGGATCCCGTGACCGGTATCGCTGACGGAAAGGCAGACAAACCGGCCCGGCATCGTATCCGGATTTTTGTTTGAAAAGGCTTCGTCAAGGGTGACATCCTTCAGGCTGACATCAAGAATTCCTCCGGATTCACTCATTGCGTGCTGGGCGTTGGTACAAAGATTCATCAATATCTGATGAATCTGGGTTGGGTCACCCAATACCATGGAATCACTCATTAGATGATGCCGGATTTCAATGGTGCTGGGAATGGATGCCCTGAGCAGCTTGAGTGCTTCACTGATGATCAGCTTGACCCGTATTGTTTCCAATTTATTTTCCGCCTGACGGCTGAACGCGAGGATCTGCTTTACAAGGTCCCGGGCCCGGTATCCGGCTTTTAACACTTCTCCCAGTTTTTTCTTGAGGCCCGGATTATCCAACGCTTCTTCCATTCCCAATTCCGTGTAACCGATAACCACAGACAGGATATTATTGAAATCGTGGGCAATACCGCCTGCCAAGGTACCTACGGCTTCCATTTTCTGCGCCTGCTGGAGTTTTGCTTCCAACTGCTTCTTTTCTTCTTCGGCCTTTTTCCTTTCGGTAATATCACGGGAAACCCCTAAAATACTTTTGGGGAGATTGTCTTTTCCCCGGATGAATTTTGCGGTGATCTCAAGCCATATGACTTCTCCATCTTTACAGTATTGTTTCAATTCGATGGTTTTGGAACGATTCAGGGGGGCCGCGCCGGATTTGTCTTTTTCGATCTCTTCTTTTATTAATGCGGTAGCCAGCCGTAACGACTGGGGCGGGAAAATTTGTTCCGGACGCAAGCCGATGAATTCTTCGGGTGAATATCCCAATATATTTTCAATCGAAGGGCTGACGTACGAAAAGTGTACTGCAGACAGGTCAAGCACCCAGATGATGTCAGAAATGTTTTCCGACAAAAGGCGGTAGCGCTCCTCACTTTCTCGGATTTTTTCGAAGGACAATGCATTGACAATGCTGATGGCTGTTTCCGAGGCAACACCCATCAGCAGGTTCATGTCGCTTTGCCGTAAATCCATTTTGGATCTGCTGTTATCGACCGCCAGGATGCCAAGGGATTTTTTCTCATATACAATCGGAACACAGATGAGCGACTCGCCGCCCAATTCCTTTGCAAACTCCAGGCTTTTTTGAGAAAATGTATTTTCAATATCATTCAGATTTTTGATGAGAAACGGTTTTCGCTTTCTCAATGCAATGACAAAAAGCCCTTTGGAATCCGGTTTGTTAATATGAAATTCGGTGCTTCTCAGTAATTTTTCCTGGTCGCTGGTGTGTCCATATCCGCCTTTGTAAATGAGCTTGGTTTCCTGCTTGTTCGTCAGCATAATCATGCCCCGGTCAAAGCCAAGACGTCTTTCCATCACACCGGCCACTGTCTGGATAATCCTGTCGACATCCCGGATGGTTGATGTCGCATGACCGATTTCCTGCATCAAAAGGGCGCTGTTATAGCGCATGTTGCTTTCAAGCAAATGGTCCTGGGCCGCTTCTTTCTGGTTTTCGATCGTTTTGAGAAGCGCTCTGTTTTCCAGCCTTTCAAAATTGTAGCCGATCAATGCCGCAAAAAAAATGGCCAACAGCACGGCAATCGTCCAGAAATGCATCGGCAGAACAAAAAATAAAACCCCGCAGGTCAAAACGCCGCCGATGAAAAAATAGTTGCGTATCCGCTTCCAGAAATGAAGCGTCGAGGAGTGCCAGGAAATGATATAACGGCAGCACGAATCGCCTTTGTGAATGCATTCTTTATGTTCGATGTTTGCGTACTGGTCCGTAAACAGCTTGGTCACCGCTTCAAAAAATCCCGATCGATTTTCACATTGATAGGGCTTTTCGACGATCCCCTGCGTAGGCGTCGCAATTATTTCAAAGACGTTGGATTTGATTTTCCGGGTTTTGATATTCGCACCGCGGCTGAACAGCGGGTAGACTTTTTCCATCAGCAGGTAGATCGTTGACGGGGTCATCAGACCCAATATGTATTGCTTTGTGGCGCCCAGGGCTTCAGAAGAAGCAAAGCGACCTGCATAACGGGCGATCTTCGGTTCTCCTGTCAGCTTGAGCGCGGCATCGTAAAACCGATCGGCCTGTTCCTGCGTAAACCAGTGCGCCGGATCCTCGATCTCGTAGATTTCAATCTGTGCCTCCTTGAGAACCGCATCCGGGTTGATCTCCGGGAAATCTTTCTGAATGTATCCCAAAAAAACTTTGAGTATTCGACTATTATAAAGGGGTAGCGAGTTGTTCGGGGAGCTGTTCATGGTTTCATCTCAAGATCAGGACCTCTTGTTTTTTTGAAACACTGCCAATCGGTGTATTCCTCTACGAAAAAGCAGACGGCTGGAACCCAAAAAAACAGAAAAGCAACGCCATTGGCAATATGCAGAAAACGAAATACTACATTTGCAATCAAGCCTGATTCCTCAATTAGCAAACATGCAGATAACAATAAAGCAAAAATAGCATTTGCTTAAAAAAAGGGGCTTCGAGAAAGAGGAAAAACGCCCGGTTGTAGTTAATTATAAAGCCCGGTCTTTGATGAATACGTGGATCTTCCTGTCTTGTTCCCGTCTGATTTCCAGGTCTGGAAGGTCTTTCATATCCCAGGGGATCAGTGCTTCCGGATCGGTGACCACCGTTACCGGGTTCTTTGCCCTGAAGCCGGTACGTTCGACGACGCTCCCACTGTACCACTTGCCTTCCTGCCGGCGGGTATGGGAGCCCAGTACGATGAGGTCCGCCCGGTTTTTTTCAGCGCACAAAATGATTTCCTGGTGCGGCACGGCGCCCCCCCAGACCATGTATTCACAGGGCACTTCGGCTGTAAAATCGGCACAAAAATCCGCCAGCCGCTTTTTTGTGGCCGCCAGGTCCGCCTCGTAATTTTCACGCGAATATTTGGGATACGGCGGCGCCGGAATCATGTGAAACGGGACAACCCGGCCGGAAAATCGTTTGGCCAACTGTACCGCAAAGGCCAGCGCGCTTTCGCAGGATACGGAAAAATCAATGCCCACGACGATCTGCTTAAATTCGGCTGATTTAATTTCGACACCTGGATTGATGATCATAACGGGGCAGTTTTCCCGCCGGATCACCCCTTCCACGGTACTGCCGATTTTGCCGGCAACACGGACAACGCCTTTTTCTTCGGCCCGTCCCGAGTGGGGCCCCAGCACGATCAACCCCGGCTTGATTTTTCCGGACCACCGCAGGATCTCCTCCCACGGGAACCCAGGAACCACCCGGATACTTCCTTCCAGCGACTGCGGCAGGACACCGTTGTATAGCGCATGAATTTCATCTTGAACCTCTTTTTCATATGCATTGCTCGTGGTGATCTCCTGGCCGGTGGAATAATGCCGCACCTTCCAGCGTTTCAGGGCGTCACTGGATTCAAGGACATGCAGAATATGGAGTTTTGCGCCGAACTGCCCTGCAATTTTCGCTGCATTGACCACGACATTGTCGGGAACGCGGACAAGGTCTGTAGCCGCTAAAATGTCAGTAAACATGTTTTCTCCTTTCCATCAAAATGGCCCGAAATTTGCCTGTTATTTGGGAAGCGCAATGTATTCATCATAAAGAATCCTTCCCATGCACTCGTCGATGGACGTATCGGTATTCACGACGATATGTTGGTCCGAATCGATTTCCTTCAACGGCTCAAAGCTGTTGCGAAAGGCATCAAAATGGGCAAGCCGGGCATCGGAAAGCGAAGATCCGGGCTTTCTGGCTGCAAGTCGCTCTTTGAGCAGTGCCTCCGGCGCGGTGCATTCCACAAAAAAAACATTGGCGTCCATGTCCGCCGCCAGGCGCAGGGCTTCCCGGCGATAATGCCTTGCGCCGAAGGTGGCGTCCAGCACTACGGAACTGCCTTTTTCGATGGTTTCCTGTGCCAAAAGCAGCATGCGGCCATAGGTAAGGGCGGTCACTCCTTTTGCATAGATGCCGTTTTCAAAAGCAAGATGGGAAAGGTCCGCGTCCGGGGATGCAAAATTTTGCTTGCGGATCATATCCGATCGAAATACCGGAATCTGAAAGGCTTCTCCCAGTTTGTCGGCAATGGTGCTTTTACCGGATGCCGGCAAACCGCATATTATCCAGAGAACGGGACGCGTGAACCGCCTGGCGTATTCGCAGGCAAGATCCAGGTACGTTTCAATTTCAGAACGCAGGCGTTCTTTTTCCGGCCGGGCCACATCTTCTTCCATTGCCCGGATGCAGTTCACCTTGAATCGAACCATGGCACGGTAGCATTTATAAAAATCAACCAGGACGAACAGGTCTGCGTCCCCTGTTCGCCGAACATATTCGGTAAGCAGATGATTTGCCGTGTCGGCCTGATCCCGACTGTCCAGGTCCATTGCCAGAAAGGCAAGGTCCGAAGCAACATCCCCGTAGCGGAGAGAGGGGTTGAATTCAACGCAGTCAATGATCTGTATGCCATCATCAACAAAGTAGATATGATCGGTGCGAAGATCACCATGGCAGTCCTGAATTTTTCCGGATACGGCCCGCTTGTCAAACAGGGGTTTTCTTCGCTGCAGAAATGCCTTCATGGCGACACGGACAATTGTAAAATCGTCTGCGTCAAATAATTTTCCG
>JAABUA010000112.1 GCA_011389515.1 Desulfobacteraceae bacterium | reverse complement strand
GAAAAACGCGGGGGAAATCGAAATTGTCTTTGACCGCAGCCTGAAGGACCGGCTCAAGATCATCCTTTTGATCGACAACGGCGGCTATTCCATGGACCCGCACATTCCCGTGGTCCAGACCCTGTTCAATTACGCCCGGTCGCAGTTCAAGGATCTCAAGACCTTTTTTTTCCACAACACGGTCTACGACACCGTGTGGGAAGACCCGTCGCGGTATAAAAAGCCGAAGCCCGTGATCGAATTTTCCCGCATGGACCCGGATACCCGGCTCATTTTCGTGGGGGATGCGTCCATGGCGCCCTATGAACTGATGGCGCGGGACGGGTCCATTTATATCAGCGAGAGAAGTGGAAAGGCCAGCATCGAGCAGCTGAAGTTCCTGGCGGAGACATTTCCGAACAATGTCTGGCTCAATCCCCTGTCGTCGCGCATGTGGCCCTACACCCGGTCCATCGGGATGATCAACCAGATTTTTCCCATGTATGAACTCTCTGTTGACGGCCTTGAATCCGCGGTAACGCGGCTCATGGCAGCCTAACTGGTCTGGCCGCTTTGTGCAGGGGAATCTGGCGTACGGTTTTTTCGGGGTCGGCGCAGGAATGCGGCAGGAGTTGCAAAGCGTATTATTATTTTGTTTTAGGAGACACATGATGCACAACCGTAAAAAAACAATTTTTATGGCGGGTTTGGCGGTGGCGCTTGTGCTTTTCGGCATCCTGCTTGCTGCACCATCCGCCACGGCAGCCGAGAGGCTTTCCATATCGGTAAATGCGGCAAACGTTAGATCCGGCCCCGGCACCCAGCACGACATGCTCTGGCGCATGGAAAAATACACCCCCTTAAATGCGATCAGCCGCCAGGGGGACTGGATCTTCTTCGAGGACTTTGAAAAAACCCGGGGATGGATGCACGCGGATCTCGTGGACAAAACACCCACGGTCATTACCACGGCAGAATTGTGCAATATCCGCTCCGCCGCCGGTACGGATAAAGAGATTATATTTCAGGCCGAAAGCGGCGTTCCCTTCAAGGTGATCGGCCGCCAGGGGCCATGGATCAATATCCAGCATGCAGACGGCGACAAGGGCTGGCTTCATGACTCCCTGGTCTGGTAACCAACAACCATTACAAAAGGTTTTCTATGCATTTTAACGACAAAAAACTTATCGTCGGCGTGGGCTCGGCCCTGGTGGACATCCTCGCCCGGGAGAATGATGCGTTCCTTGACGCAGCCGGTGCGGCCAAAGGGGGAATGACCCTTGTGGACGCAACCGAAATCGATCGCTTAATCGACCTGACCACCGGCGACAACGCTGTCGTTCCGGGCGGATCGGCCTGCAACACCGCCATGGGCGTCGGCAAATTGGGCGGTCTTGCGCGCTTCGTGGGCAAGCGCGGAAAAGATGACCTTGGAGAGGCGTTTGAAGCCGATCTTGTGGCCCACGGCGTCATGCCGGAACTCTTTGCGTCGGAAGATCCCACGGGGCGCGTGCTGTCCGTAGTGACTCCGGACGCCCAGCGCACCATGTTCACCTACCTGGGGGCGGCCGCGGCCATGGCCCCGGAGGAGATCACCCCGGAGTGCTTCAGGGACGCCGCCATCGTGCACGTGGAAGGGTACCTGCTGTTCAACCGGGACCTGATGGATGCCGTGCTCAAGGCGGCCAAAGCCGCGGGCGCAAAAATAAGCCTCGATCTGGCCAGCTTTAACGTGGTAGAGGAATCCAAAGATCTGTTGGATGAGATCGTGGCCCGATACATCGATATCCTCATCGCCAACGAGGACGAGGCCCTGGCGTATACCCGGGAGAAAGACGAGGAAAAAGCCCTTGCAATCATGGCGAAAGATGTCGCCATCGCTGCGTTGAAAACCGGCCCGCGCGGCAGCCTCATTGCCGGCCGCGGCGAGGTCGTGTCCATACAGGCCATGGGCGGCGGGGCTGCAGCCGTGGATACCACCGGCGCGGGTGATCTCTGGGCGGCCGGATTTTTGTATGGCCTGGTAAACGGCATGAACCTGGAGCAAAGCGGGGCATTGGGCTCCTGCTGCGGGTTTGAGGTCTGCCAGCTCGTCGGCGCCAAGATTTCCGACGACGGGTGGGAGCGGATAAAGGAAACCGTTGTTCTTCAATGATATCAGGAATCTGGATTTTGTAGGGGCACCCCTCGTGGGTGCCCGGAATGTAGTTCCACCGGATCATCCTGTCTCCGGATCATCATGTCTATTGATAAATGCAACGAATTGTGAAATAAACCATTCTCATTAACAAGGTGATACCCACATGGCCGCTGAAAAACAAACCCGAAAAGAACTCCTGGAAGAGCCGGATCCCGTAACCGTTACCCTCCACCGGATCGCCGGTTTTTTCGTAACATACTGGAAACCGGTCGTTTCAGGGGTCGTTGCCGTCCTTGTGGTCGTTGCGGCGATATCCGGCTATTTTTATTTTCAGAACCGCGCGGAAAATGCCGCTGCGACCTTGTTTACCAAAGCCATGGACCAGTACAGCGCGGTTTTGTCACGCAACGGGAGCGAGGAGGAGTACCGGGAAGTAAAGCGCAATTTTGAATACATCCTGGAGAATTACGGCAATACGAAAGTGGCGCAAATGGCCCTTGTGCAGTATGCCGGGGCATGCTACCGGAGCGGGGAGCTTGAAGAAGCCGTGGTCCACTATGAAAAAGCCCTTTCGCGGATGCCAAAAAGTCACGAGTTTCGGGAAATGGCCGTCATAGGGCTTGCCTATGCCTATGAAGGCTTAGATGACCACGGCAATGCAATAAAGCATTTCGAAGCCATCGCCGCAGATCCGGATGCCGTCACCCGCGACCAGGCGCTGTTTAAACTGGGGCAGCTTTACGCGGCCGCGGGCGAGCCTGAAAAAAGCCGGGAAGCGTTTGCAAAAATCGTCTCCACCCATACCGATTCCATCTACTACGAACTGGCAAAAGCCCGAATCGAGGGATAATAAAATAAAAAAAACGGCCGTTCGGTTTGAAAAAAATACGAAACCGGTTATTTTTAATGTTGACATAGCCTGATGCAGACTATATAAGAGGGTTTTTATCGGACACTGTGCGGGCCGTTAACTCAGTCGGTAGAGTATCTGCCTTTTAAGCAGAGAGTCGCTGGTTCGAGCCCAGCACGGCCCACCATCCAAAGCATGCGTCCCCATCGTCTAGCCCGGTCCAGGACACCGGCCTTTCACGCCGGCGACAGGGGTTCGAATCCCCTTGGGGACGCCACTTTGACACATGCCCGCAACGCACGAGCGCTGCGTTCATATATATCACCGCCGGAGGACATTTACTTGTCCCCGGCGGTTTTTTTTCTTTTTTCCCGTCATAGTTTTGCTGCCGACCGATGGGAATTCATTTGCTGCAAAAGCGGACAGTTCGATTTATTGACAACAGCAATTTATGGGCGTCCCTATTCCCCCATCACTGAAGGGTCATACAGATCCGGGAAATAGTGGGGAAGCACATGGATCGGCAGCCCAATGGTCAAAGGTGCCCGGTGGGACTTGGCCGCCAGAAGACCTTCTTCGATCAGTGCGCTCACGATTCGACGGGCATTTCGCGGGCTCATTGCCAGTATTTCCCCTGCCTTTCCTCGCGGCATGCTCCCTCGCATGAATACCGCGCGCAGTAGTTTTGCGGATTCCGGCCGAAGCGGCCGATCACGGTCTTTGGCACGCATGGCCACGTAGGCGTCGATACGTGCTTCAATATGATCGAGCCGCAGCAGGCCCTCCATGAACCCTATCTGGTCAAGGCAAATGGCAAAGAAGAACCGGCAGAAATCGGCCAGCAGCACTTCCCTTTCCATTGGCGAGTCGGTTGCCCACAGCTCCATCATGTAGCGTTGCTTGTTTCTGGACAGGCCCCGGGATAATGACCACAAATTGCGTCGGTTTATGCCGGCGCGGGCAAGGTAGAGGCCAGAGAAGAGTCGGGATACGCGGCCGTTGCCGTCCCGGAACGGATGAAGCCAGGTCAGCCGGTGGTGGCTGGCTGCCATGGCGATCAGCCGTTCGTCGCCGTGAAAGCGGGCCGGGTTGTAATTTTCAGCAAACCGGTCCATCAGCCCCGGCAGCGATTTACAATCAGGTCCGTGGGGAAACCTGCCGTCTACGGAAACGTTCACGTCCCGCAGCATTCCCGGATTGACCGGTATATCGGTAAACCCGGTATGGTCATGGGTAAATCGGTGTTCTTCCGGAAGATAGCTGTAAAAGGCCGCGTGGATGTCTGACAGAAATGCCGGGGTGCAGATATTGATATTATCCGCAGACTGGACGGTTTCCATGAGCTTTTTTTCGGTTTCCACATGGGCGGCGCAGAGTTCCTGGGCGTATTTTTTCTCCGGATCGGCCTGAAAATTGCTCGCCAGCGCCCGTTCAAGATCGGCAATGGTGGTTTTGTGGCCTTCGATTAGGTTGCTGTGATAGCTATTGATCATCCGCAGATGATGCCCCAAAGCGGCGGCGGTCTCTTTGGCCACCCGGCCCTCGAGCGCCGCCGATGATGCCGCCAGCGTCTGTGCCATGTCCTTGAGTTCGCCAATATACGGCTTGCCGGGAAGATACGGCTGAAGGTGCTGTATGTTTTTGTCCGGTTTTTTGTCCGGTTCATGTGTTTTCATAATAATCTATATTTAAACGATTTATTGTTAATTTTCAACACATTTTTCATTAAAAAAATCCAAAATATGGCCGGTTAGTTATGGAGGCACCCATGCCTTCCCTGCGCCCTTTGAGCCTCGTCTTTTCCCGGCAAACGGCCTGCTTCCACAAACCGGTTTTTATTAGCCCCTGCGGGGCTTGTGCGTACAGTCGGTTTTGATCTGCCCCAGAAGGGCTATGAGCGTATAGTTGGGTTTGACCTGCCCTGGAAAGGCATGAGCGCATAGTCTGGTTTGGCCTGCCCGGAAAGGCATGAGCGTATAGTCTGGTTTGATCTGCCCCGGAGGGGCATTAGCATATAGCCGGTGGTTTTAACCACCGGTTCCGGTATACCTCATTAACCCCCGAGTCCCGAAGGGACGACACATAGAAGGCAATAACCATATGTGGCAATCACCCTATATCGTCCCTCCGGGACTCGGGTTTTGTTGTGTCAATTTCC
>JAABUA010000111.1 GCA_011389515.1 Desulfobacteraceae bacterium | reverse complement strand
CTTCTGGGCCTGTGGAGATCCCGCGCCGTGGGTAGACTCGATGGGCACAACCGACCCTTGCCCCGTGAGATACTCGATCAGGCGCAGTATCCGAATCCGATTTTCCGTTGAAACGCCTTCTTTTCCCTTGAAATATTTGTCAACCACGTTTCCGATGGTTTCATGGGTCAGATCGTTGGCAGACGGCAGGGTGCAAACCAGCCCGCCGGCGATGTCGGCGGCCGTGAAAGTGCCCGCCCAGATCGCCTCGACGCCCTTGTGCTTGGCGATGTTGACATACAAAGGGTTGGGAACGAAGACGCCCGAAGCGGTTTTTTCCCCGGTGTATATGGATGCGAGGGCGCAGCCGAAAGCGGTTTCGCTGTGATGATGCAGGTCGGCCAATTTTTCCCGGACATGCCGTGCCTTACTAACGCCGTTGTAGTCGGCGGCAACAGCAGCGGCTCCGATGAGCAAATCCCGGTGTCCGGCTTTGCAGCTTGTGGTGTTCAGGCGCTGGAGGCCGGCAAAGCAGTTGACCAGGTCCGCCGCATGGGCATATTCCCCGCACATGAAAACGCGCTCGTTTGGTATGAAAACATCATCGAAGATAACGTGGGTTGAACCGTGGACGCCGTAGCGGGCGTTGCCATAGTCCATTTCCTTTCCAACAAGGCGCCGCATATTCGGAGCGGGCGCCTCTGCAATATGCAGTATGCCCGGTGCATTGCTTGGCACGGCAAAACAGACAGCATAGTCCAGGTCCTCGGCACCCAGGGCAGTGCAGGGTACAACCACGATCTCCTCGGCGATTGCCGCGCCGGAGATACTGGCCTTCGCGCCCCTTACAACGATACCATCTGACCGTTTTTCGACAATGTGTAAGTACAGGTCAGGATCAGCCTGCTCGTGCGGGCCCAGACTGCGGTCTCCCTTTACGTCCATCATCGCGCCGGCAACAGCCAGGTCGTTTTCCTGAGCATGGCCCAAAAACTTCAGAAAGCGGGTGTGGTAGTCGGTGCCGGTTGATTGATCCATATCGAAGGTCGTTTTGAAAACTGCATTCAGGACACTCGTACTGACACACCGGGCGCCAATACAGGCCCCGTGTCTGTGGACCAGGTTGCGGGATAGTTGAAAGCGGTTTTTCAGGTCTTCCTGTGTTTGGTGTATATGCAGAAAACGGCTGACCAAGCCGCCAGTAAAAGGGGAATGCGCCGTATAAGGCCCTTCGCTATCATTTTTACCGTCGCTTCCGGACAATGCGTATACAAGACCAATTGCATCCATCGCCGGCTTAAAACAGGGATGCGCATAGATATCATCAACTCTTTCCCCGTAAGCCCACAAATCGATTTTCATGGCCTTGATGCTGTCAATGTAGCTTTGTTTTGTTCTCAGCGGCATGGCTTGGTTCCTCCCTGTTTGAAGGCGGCAAAGATTTTCGTTCAAAATCGGCCTCAAGGTTCATGAAACACTAAAATCTCGCAGTAAGCCCCGGCCGTCTGGTTTCCCAGCCAAAATCAAAGGCATCAAACCGTATTTCCAGGCGATAGGAATAGTAGCCCAGACAGAGGCGGGAAATTGACATTGAAAAGGGCTCTGGTTCGTAATGGTAAATGTTCCACACAGAATTGTAATATAATATTAGCCTGAGGATACGGGAATTAATCAACAGTTTTTAGCAAAAAAAGTGACTGGTGATTTTAATGGAAAGTTGAATTTATCTGGGTACCATATGGATACCATGAAAAAGAAAAGCGGAGTTTGTTAATTTGTAGCTTTTTAAACCCTTGATTTTATGGTGCCCCCGGCAAGAATCGAACTTGCGGCACATGGATTAGGAATCCATTGCTCTATCCACTGAGCTACGGGGGCTTCTGTATCTGATGAGGGGACTTTATGAACCGTTTTTCCGGACGATTGAATTAAGGGAAACGCGGTCCGCAAAACGCTCGATTGCTGATAAAGAGGTTCTATTACCATATGTGAAAATTGCTTTCAAGTACCGATTCTCATAATTTTGCGGTTTGGGGCATAAGCTTTTCCGTGCCGGGGAGGAAAACTTTATTTGGGGTTTCCCGGTGAGCGGTTATTTCACGTACAACTGCTGGTCGGGATATATCCGGCAGTTTCTGGTAAGCTGGTTGATATCCAGTAATTCGTTTACGCTCATGTTATGCCTGCGGGCGATGGAATAAGGGGAATCCCCCTGTCTGACGGTATAGGTCTTCAATCCCTGCGCCCCGGTGGAAGTGGGAATTTTCAGTTTCTGCCCTATGTGGAGATTGACCGTGTTCAGGTTGTTTGCATCCTGAATCCGTTTGGTCGTTGTGTGATACCTGTTTGCCAGGAGCCACAGGGAATCCCCCCGGCGCACTTCGTAGTTGATGATTTTTTCTTCACTTCCGCGGCTTCCCATTGCTGCAGCCGAACCGGCCTGGGGAATTTTCAGGACCTGACCGGCCACGATGTAGTTGTCACGGTAAATATTGTTGAATCTGGTAATTTCAGTGACCGTTGTATCGTATCGAAGGGCAATGCCGGAAAGGGTCTCTCCTCTGCGCACCATGTGCTGCGAGACGCGCTGAGAGCCTGTATGATGCTCGGGGATATCGTCGATTTTTGACAGGAGTAGTTCCTTTTTCCCCGGCGGAACCCTCAGGGGGTATTCATCCATCGGCAAAAGCTTGTATCGGAGTTCCGGGTTGAGCCTTGCAAGGTCGGCCTCGGTTGTTTCGATTGCGCCGGCGATCTCTTTGAAATGGGCCTGCCTTGAAACCACGAGCGTTTCATATTCAAAGGGATTGTCGACTTCAACATCATCCATGCCGTATTTTTCAAGATTGTTTATAATGTGGAGGGTTGCAATGAACCGGGGGACATACTGGGCGGTTTCCCTGGGAAGCCTCTGGTAGAGATCCCAGAAATCATCCAGGTAGTTGAGGTTTTGCTTCCGAATTTCGCGCAGTACGCGACCTTCTCCGCAATTATAGGCCGCAAGAACAGTCTTCCAGTCCCCGAAAATGTCATGGAGTTCCTGGAGATAAGCAATTGCCGCCTGGGTCGATTTGTATGGGTCAAGGCGTTCATCCACATACGGATCGCGTTTTAAGCCGAATTTGTAACCGGTGGATGCGATAAATTGCCACATGCCCAAAGCGCGGGCATGGGACAGCGCATTCACCCGGTATCCGCTCTCAACAAGCGGCAGCCAGGAAAGTTCCTCCGGCAGACCGGCTTTGCGCAGTTCACTTGTAATATAGGGACGGTACCTTCCGGAGCGCTTATATGAATTGATGAAAAACTGCCGTGCGCTGCCGGTAAGATGCTCGATTTCCTTTTGGACATACTCGTTTATTTCCACGGGAATGGCATTGTGATTCCCTTTGACGGTCGTATGCCGTGAAGCGTAAATCTCAAGGATCCGCTTGGAGATCATAAACCGGAGGTCGTCTTTCTGCTGGATGAATTTCGGGTCTTCGCCGACTTCCGTGTTTATGATCAATGCATACCCATTATCCAGGGCCTCCAGGGCGCTTTCCAGTTCTCCCTGCTGCCAGAATTCCATTGCGGTCTGGTAAAATTCAAGAGATTTATCGAATTTTGCCTGTATCTTATCTTTTACCATCTCCCTGGATGCAGATTTTTTGCCGGTGACTTTGTTCCCGACAGCCGTTAAAAAGGAGATCTTGCTATTGTTATTTTCAGTATCGGAAAATTGTCCGCCGTTATCCCCATTGCTCAGGTCCGCCTTGTCGACGGTGTTCGGAGTTGTTTCAAAAGGTTCTGCTTTTGCGTGGATTTCGTTTTCCGTATCCTGCATAGTGCCTCCAAGGCCCGCTTTTTCGCTCAAGGAAGCACATCCGGCAAGCAGGGATAAGATCAAAAGCGCAAAAAAAATGCCCGTGGGTCTGAGGATCGGCATGATTGCGGAGAGGGCTGTTCGTTCATTCATATGTGCCTTAAAGACTTCAAGAAGCGTTTTGGTTTCAGAAACATTCATTACATGCCCTTGGGTGCAGACAATGCAGACAACACGCGTTAAATATCATTTTGCTTGTCGGCGTGTCAAGCTTATTCCCCCGGGCGCGGACCCGGTATTTAAACGAACAATTGGATTGTAAAGGGTTTTCCGTGGGCCGATATTTTAAAAGGGCTACCTGGCGGTGTTTCGCACAGGACACATATTTTTCGCGGATGACGAATCGATTCGGGCGGAATATCATATTTTTTAAAAAATTATATAAAATCTGCTTGCAAGGCTGCTTTAAATTTGTTACAAAATCAGACTTTATGTTGGAGTAAAAAAACGGTTGCATGGTTTTTTTATTTCTGGTATCAGATTGTGTTGCTTTTTTTGCAATCCGTATTGACAGGATATTAATTATCCGGTATTTCGCTTGTTGCAATGCAATGGTATTTATACGGCGTGATTATCCGGATGATGGCTCAACCGGACAGCGCTTCAGGTAATACGTCGGCAGGGTGCGGGGATTGGCCTGAATGACATGTACACAGGTTTGTTGAAAACGCCAGCGTAGCTCAGTTGGTAGAGCTACTGATTTGTAATCAGTGGGTCGGGGGTTCGAGTCCCTTCGCTGGCTCCAGGAGTTACGCTTTAATCATAAATTCAGGTGGGGTTCCCGAGCGGCCAAAGGGAGCAGACTGTAAATCTGCCGGCAAAGCCTTCGGAGGTTCGAATCCTCCCCCCACCACCATTCTGATCGGCACGATGTAGAAGATTCCGGGATCGGGATCACATGCACTACGAGGTGGACGATTATCTGGCTGTATATTATGCAAATCTCCTCGGGACAGGTGTCCTTGCCTTGACTGTTGCAGATAATCAGATCTCGAAACGGGTTTGCCAAGAATTGTTTGTGGCGCCCTTGGTGCGGGAGTAGCTCAGTTGGCAGAGCGTCAGCCTTCCAAGCTGAATGTCGCGAGTTCGATTCTCGTCTCCCGCTCCATTTTCAATTTTTTGTTATTGTTGTTGACCATATTGATCAAGCCCACGTAGCTCAGTAGGTAGAGCGCTTCCTTGGTAAGGAAGAGGTTCACCGGTTCAATTCCGGTCGTGGGCTCCATTATATTTGTATAAATTTGTAAATGCTGTAAGAGCCGGGCACCTGCATAATTCAACATATCCTTCAGCCCGCTCTCAAGCCTGTTGGACGTAAAATTGCGAGAAACGCAATGATGTGCCTTAAAACATGGGGAGGACGATAAAATGGCAAAGCAGAAGTTTGAGCGGAAGAAGCCGCATGTAAACGTGGGGACGATTGGTCATATTGATCACGGGAAGACGACGTTGACGGCTGCGATCACG
>JAABUA010000110.1 GCA_011389515.1 Desulfobacteraceae bacterium | reverse complement strand
TAATGATGGCGTTTTGTGAGAGGAATCCTTTACATCGGATAGGCATACGAATCCAACAGGTGAAGGGGTGAATGAAAAATCTGTTCCTATCACTATCAAAATACATCGTTTATATTAAAAACGACAGTTCTTGATATATTAATGGTGAGATTTTCACTTGTAAAGTATAAAATAACGTGAACGTCAACTTTTGGAAAATTTTTTTCTCCCGTCCCGCTTGATGCCCTTCCTAAAAGTCGTGAGACAAGCAACAGGCCGCTATAGCAATCGTTTCATATTCCGGGTCACTGCTGTCCAAAACAATTTAAAAATTGACGTACTGACTCAATAAAATCAACTGCTTCAAGCGGAAAAATCAGTTTTTTCGGTCCAAGGTCCCATTTTTTAGTGCAGATGGCAACAAAGTAACGAGGTTCGACGCGACCAGCCGAATTTGGATTTGAACTGCAGAAACTTGACCATGAGAATGGCGATCAGTGCTGTCCAAATCTGGATGTAAATGACGTTTTCGGAAGTTCCCACAAAGGTTTTCACTTTCAGGTTCTGCTTGAGCGCCTTGAAAAAAAGTTCAATCTGCCATCTGTTTTTGTATATCGAAGAGATGGTAGTGGTCCCGAAATCGCGATGATTGGTCAATAATACGATTTCCCGGGTATTGACATCATCCCATTGGAAATGTAGGCGTAAGAAGGCATGTACCCGTCATGGTCCAACAGGAGGTGCAATTTTACAGCGCCCTTGGTTTGCATGAACTTTGCCCAGGGAACATGGACAGACAGAGACAATAATGTCCATCCTTGGTTTTTTGGGGTTTGTTGTTTCTATCGTTTGCAATATCATAGGTAACATCTTTTACAGGAAGATTTGGGCTTTTTCTGTTTTTGGGGGGTGGCCACCACTTTGGCCACCCGCTAAACGGGTGGAGACTTTTAATTGACCTTTCGTTCGCGTCCTTGCCACTCTTTTTCCCGAAGCTTGTACTTCTGAATTTTGCCTGTGGCTGTTTTCGGAAGTTCGCCGAACTCGATGGCCTTGGGCGCTTTGAAGCGGGCGATACGGCTCTTGCAGAATTCGATGATTTCAGCGGCATCCGGGTTTGAGCCGGGTCTCGGAACAATAAACGCCTTCGGAACTTCACCCCATTTTTCATCGGGGATAGGTATGACTGCTACTTCCATGACATCCGGATGCTGATAAAGGACGTTTTCCACCTCGACCGTGGAGATATTCTCGCCGCCGCTGATGATAACGTCTTTTTTGCGGTCCATGATCTGAACATAATTGTCCGGATGTATTACAGCCAGATCTCCGCTGTGGAACCATCCACCTTTGAACGCCTCTGCAGTGGCCTCGGGGTCCTTGTAATACCCGAGCATGACGTTGTTTCCCCGCATCACGATCTCACCCATGGTTTTTCCATTCCGGGGGACAGGTGTCATGGTTTCCGGGTTGACCACGTCCATATGCTCGGTGATAATATAGGGGACGCCCTGACGGGCCTTGTAAATAGCCTTCTCCCCGGGGTCCAGGCTGTCCCATGCGATCTGCCACTGGCAGACACTGTGTGGCCCGTACACTTCGGTCAGACCGTACGTCTGGGTGATGTTGGCCCCTACCTTTTCCATATTCTGAATTACTGTAGGGGCGGGGGGAGCCCCTGCGGTCATGATTTCGAGGAGATTTTCCAGGGAGATACCCTTCTCAATAGCATAAGCGGACATTCCGATCAGTACGGTCGGAGCGGCACAGAGATGGGTCACCCCTTGTTCCCGGACGATCTTATAGATTTCTTCGGGGACGACTTTTCGCAGGCATACGTGGGTCGCTCCTACGGCGGTGATCCCCCAGGTAAAACACCAGCCGTTGCAGTGAAACATTGGAAGCGTCCAAAGATAGACAGAACGATAGTCAGTGTGGAACTCCAGTTGTTCGCCCAGGGCATTCAGGTAGGCCCCACGGTGATGGTACATAACCCCCTTGGGGCGTCCGGTTGTGCCGGATGTGTAATTGATGGTAGCGATGTCGTATTCATCGTCAATAGCGGTTTCAACGGAATCTGCAGACCCTGTTGCTATGAAAGACTCGTAATCCGGGCCGTTCAATGGCTTTTCATCAGAGTCATCACAGATGTTGACCACGAACTTGAGATTTTTGAGCTTATCCATCACCGGAAGAACGGCATTGGCAAATTCGTTGTCAACAAAGAGAGCCTTGGCATCCGAGTGGTTGATGATGTACTCGATTTCGCCTGAAGAAAGACGGATGTTAATGGATACGAGAGCGGCGCCAATCATTGGAACGGCATAATGCGCTTCGAGCATGGGTGGAATATTGGGACAGATGAAGGCAACCTTGTCACCTTTCCCGATCCCTTTTTGGCGGAGTGCATTGGCAAATCGAAAGACTCTTTCCTGGAATTGGGCGTAGGTGTACCGGGTGGCGCCATTGATGACGGCGATCTTATCGGGAAAGACCATAGCGCTTCGGTACAGAAAGTTGACAGGACTCAGCAAATGCCTATTAACCGGGCGATCAGACATGTTTCCTCCTTTTTTTCAGTGTGCTTTTACGAAGCAATTGAGATGGCGCAAAGTGTCGAACAGTGGGATATAAAAAACATTATGAACGATGTTTTTGTATATAAACAGATTACACGGATAAGGTTTGGCTGTCAAGTCAATTGGAATCAATTGGAATCCGATATGGTTTCCGCGCAAAGCGTTGCTTTTTGCCGTATAATGATTGATTTTCAGGCTGCCTTTTGCAATATTTAAAGAATTATACTTTAATACGACTATCCTGTTGATGCAGGACTTTCATGTCGTTTTCACAGCCAGGGGGGATAATGGAAAGTTTTCCGCATCAGATTCAACGCCCCGCTCCCGAAGAACTACAGGCACGCCAGCGCTTTCTGATGGAATACCCTCCCTTCCGGTTTCTCCCCCAGACGGAAAATCAATTCATTGCTGCAACCCTTGGCGTTGAAAACTACCAGTCCGGCCATGTTTTGTTTATTCAGGAAGAAACCCCGATCAACGCGGTATTGATAATTAAAAGCGGCACCCTCGAACGTAGCGTTACACATGACGGTCAACATGCGGTAAAAGAAGTCATTGAAAGAGGAAGAGGCTATGGAGGCATTTCTCTTTTGTATAACAACGGCATTTCCACAAGCACCCTTACGTGCAAAACCGACGTGTCCGTATACACGCTTGACCTGGACAATTTTTTCCGGCTTTGCATCAAGCATTCCGCCTTTGCCCGTTTTTTTTCATCCAAATATTATAAAGCAAGCCGCCAGTTTTCTTCAGAAGCCGAAATACCGGACATCGGCGTGTATGATATGCAGTCCTCGTTTTTTCCCAAAACGGTCAGGGACATCGCCCTGAGCTTTCCGTCATGCACTGAATCCACCAGTATCCGGGAAGCCGCGCGGCTGTTGACGTCAAGCAGACGCAGCGCAATACTTGTTACAAACGAAAATATGCTGGCGTCAGGGATAGTTACCGATTATGACCTGCGTAACAAAGTCATCATGGAAGGTCGTGCCTATGACCGTCCGGTAGGCGAAATCATGACATCTCCATTGCTCACGATTGATGGCGATGCCCAGGTATTCGACGCGATTTTCAGTATGATGCGAAACCGGGTTAAACATCTTGCCGTTCAGAGCAATGGCACGATTGACAAGGTAGTTACCGAAAGGGATCTTTTTCTGACGCATACCCGATCCCCGGTATTTCTGCTAAAAGAAATGAGCAGCGCTGATGACCTGGGTGAGCTCAAAGCCTGCCACGAGAAACTTCCGGACCTGATAACCACCCTCATTGAAAGTAACGCCCGCTCCATTCACTTAAACATGATTATCACTTCCCTTACAGACGAAATGCTCCATCGGGTGATAAACATGGCACTTTCGCAAGTGGGGCCGCCACCGGTAGAATTCGCCTTTTTGCTTTTTGGAAGCGAAGGCCGAAAAGAGCAGACCCTTAAAACGGATCAGGACAACGCGATTGTCTTCGAAGACGTTGCCCAAAATGACGAAAAAGCGGTCCGGAAATATTTTCTGGAGCTGGGAACAACAGTATGCGACTGGCTCAATGAGATCGGGCAGACCCACTGCAAATTCGATATCATGGCAAAAAATCCGGAGTGGTGCCAGCCGTTGTCACGGTGGAAGGAATACCATCGGAAATGGATCGAAAGCGATGATGCGGATCGGCTGTTGAAAGCCTCTATATTCTTCGATTTCAGGCTTGGGTACGGACAGGGGAACCTGGTGAAGGCCCTGCACAATTCTCTTTTCCAAAAGCTGGTGGAATGGCCGGGTTTTTTCCGGCACATGGCTCGAAATACCAGTCAATACAACCCCCCGCTCAGTTTTTTCGGCAACTTCGTCCTTGAAGAAAAAAACGGTCGCAAAGGCCTGCTTGATATCAAAATGGCTATGCAACTAGTGGTTGATTTTGCAAGAATATATGCCCTCCAGGATGGCAACGAAGAAACCAACACCACAAAAAGGCTTGAGCAGGCGTTCCAGGAAAACCGCATTGACCGTGAACTCCGGGACAATCTTATCCATGCCTATGAATACCTGATGCACCACAGAATCAAGCATCAGGCGGAGATGATTAAAAAAAGCACCGACCCGCCGGACAACTACCTGCAACCGGAAAAAATGACCCAGATTGAACAGCAGGCCCTGAAAGAAGCCTTTAAAAGCATCCGATCCTCCCTGGCCAAGCTACGCCTTGATTTTTTCCTGCATTTCTAGCAGCCATTTTTCATACTAATTTTTTCAAGGGAACTGACCATGCCGTCTTCGATAGCCTTGAGTTCGTGGTCAGCGACGTGCTCGAGGAATACCGGGAGAACCAGCCGGAATTCGCGGAGATGGAAGCGCCCATCGACAAGGAAGGGGAAGAGTTCTTTGTGAACCAGAACTGGATGTGCAGGATCATATCCCTGACGCCTTTTCAAAAAATTCATCTGCACCGTTACGAAGAGCGCCCTTCCAGCTATCCCATTGACAGATTGTACGATATTTTACCGACAACCGGCAGCCAGGTCATTGATGCCCATGCTGGCCGTTTGCTTGTGCATCGTCACGCCTTTATAATTAGATCCAACAAGTGTTTTTCTTCTTTTGATTTTTATCTTTACAAACGTTTCTAGTTACTTTATTCATTTAAGGAACATTGCTTTTCTATGTAAACACTGTATTTCAGCATCGTGATTGTATATCGTTCCTTTTCCGCACGGATTTGCAGCTGGCCAGAATGTGACAAAGTCTGTCATACCAATATATTCGG
>JAABUA010000010.1 GCA_011389515.1 Desulfobacteraceae bacterium | reverse complement strand
CGGGTGCCCTGATTTCGGGCACCCGCAAGGGGTGCCCCTACGCGGTCCTCCTGATCATTATGTCTATTGATAAATGCAAAGAATTGTAATAAGCACTTATCCATCGCTCAGCTCTTTTTGAAGACTTGATATCGATCTCTTCCTGCTTGCTTGGCCTGATACATGGCGATATCGGCATTTTTCAAGAGAGCTGCCTCATTTGATCCATCATCGGGATAGACAGCTATACCGATACTCACTGTCACAATCAGTTGATGGGTATTCATTGGAAAGGGCTTACGAAAACTCTCAACGATCTTTTGTGCAACCCGGGAGGCATCTTCTATGCCCTTTAATTCCGGAAGGAGCAGCACAAACTCATCGCCGCCAAAGCGCGCAACGGTGTCACTTTTTCTCATTGCTGCCTTCAGCCGCTCTGCGGCGGTTTTGAGGAGGGAGTCCCCGACATCATGGCCCAGGGTATCGTTTATGTCCTTGAAATTATCGAGGTCAAGCATTATAATTGCGACATTTTTTTGACTCCTCCCGGCCTGCGCTAAGGCAACCTCTGTGCGATCAGAGAAAAGTTTCCGGTTGGGAAGACCTGTTAGGGAATCATGATAGGCCATCTGTCGGATCGTCTCCTCGGCCTGCTTGCGCTCGGTGATGTCGCGTATAATACCAACTGCATGCCACCCGTCCTTAAGCTGCACAGCGGAAAGGGACAGTTCCATGGGAAATTCTTCTCCGCCTTTCCGCAGCGCTTTTAACTCCAGTGTTTTACCAATGGCATCGCCGCGGCCTGAATGCTGGAATTTCAGCAAAGCCGGATCATATACCTTTTTATAACGCGACGGGGCAAGCATGGAATGAAGGTTCTGCCCGATAGCCGCATCGTTCGTGTAGCCAAAAATATGACCAGCCGCAGGATTCCAGTAGGAAATCCGCCCTCCGGCATCCATCACGACAATGGCATCCTGGGCCGACTCGTAGAGGGCACGCACCAGTGATTCGTTTTCCCGCAATTTCCTTACGGAACTTTCATACTGCCTCCGCCCGATCTCCAGCCCGACCAGGCCAAGGGAACCGATCAACACATGAACAATGGCCACCCCCGTTCGCTGGTTTCCGGAAGAAAAGGACTGAAACTCGTTTTCAACCCGGATCATCATGGAATCACCGACCTGGTGCCAATTCCACACAAAGGATGCCGCGATAACAACGATCCAGATTGTCCCGGCCAAGAATATTAAATGGCCGGCACGCAGTGATGGTTGCAAAAACCGCTTATTCACTTTACTCCTCAACCGCCTTTCGCACTTTGATCGCCAGATCTCTAATGGAAAAGGGTTTTTGGATATAACGGACGCCTTCTTCCAAAATCCCGTGACGAACGATGACATCGGAGGTATATCCGGACATGAAAAGTGCTTTAATGTCCGGGTAAAGCGTGTTGACCTGAGCGGTAAAATCGCGGCCGTTCATCTCCGGCATGATCACATCGGTTAACAGCAGATCGATTGCGCCGCCGCGGGATTCGATAAGTGCCAACGCTTCATGGACTGAATTTACCGCCAGCACCTTGTATCCCAGTTTTTCAAGCATGATTTTGGCTACATTCAAAACCCGAATCTCGTCTTCCACTACCAGTATCGTCTCGCCGTTGCCAAGGGGATATTGCTCCCGGCTTTCTTGGCCCGATGTTACTGCCTCCCCGGCATGGGGCGGCAGGTATATCCTGAAGGTTGTGCCTTGTCCCGGCTCACTGTACACATTGATAAAGCCGTTGTTCTGCTTGACAATGCCGTAAACCGTCGGAAGGCCCAGCCCGGTGCCCTTACCGATCTCTTTGGTCGTGAAAAACGGCTCAAACAGATGGTCAAAGACGTTCTTTTCCATGCCGCAGCCGGTATCGCTTACCGCCAGCATTACGAACTGCCCCGGCACAAAGCCCACATGACTGTCGCAGTATTGCTCGTCAAATTCAACGTTTTGCGTCTCTATGGTTAGTTTGCCGATGCCTGCAATGGCATCACGGGCATTGACCACCAGATTGGCAAGTATCTGGTCAAGCTGGGAAAAATCCATCTTTATCAGCCAGAGATTTTTACCGGGCTGCCAGAGGAGGTCGATATTTTCCCCGATGAGCTGATGAAGCATCTTGAGCATACTGGACACGTTGTCGTTTAAATTCATTACTTCCGGGAAGAAAGTCTGCTTTCTGGCAAAAGCCAGCAGTTTGCGAACCATCGCTGCTGACCTTTTTCCCGCTTCATGGATTTGCAACGCATCATCATACAGCGGTTCGATAGGAGAAAGCACATCGGTCATCATTTCTGCATAACCGTTGATGATGGTAAGCATGTTATTGAAATCATGGGCCACACCGCCGGCCAGGCGGCCGACGGATTCCAGTTTCTGGGACTGGAGCAGTTGGGATTGAAGCTTTTTGTGCTCCGCTTCGGACTGATTGCGCTCGGTGATGTCCCGGGAGACACCGGTAAATGCTATCGGCTGCCCCTGGTTATCCCTGCGCATTACCGCACTGATTTCCATCCAAACCAGGTGGCCGTCTTTGTGGAGATGTTCTGCTTCCATTAAAATCTGGTCTGAATCGGTTTCTCCTTTGAGAGCCTTGTCAAAGGCGGCAATAACCTTGTTTTTTGTCTCTTGCGGAAAGACATCTTCCAGCGTAAAGCCCTTTACCTCTTCTTGAGAATAGCCAAGAATCCTTTCCACCGATTTGGAACAATACGTATATTTCATGCTCGGTAAATCGTAGATCCAGACAAGATCGTTTGACGCTTCAACCAGTAACCGATACAGCTCTTCGCGCTCTCGCAACCCCTCTTCCATCTGTTTGCGATCGGTGATATCGCGAACATTGCATTGAACCAACTTTGCCTTATCGACCATATAAATATCGGTATAAATGCCCTGCCCGGCCTTTGCCTGTACCAGCGCATCTTTGTAATTAAGTATGCCGTTTCTTTCCAGTGCCTGGGTGATTTCCTGAATGGTCCCGATATCTCCGGGAAAACCGATATCTTTTACCCCTTTTCCAATAAGCGCATCATGATTACAACCCAACATCTCAGCGATGGCAGGATTGGCATGGGTTATCTTTCCTTCGGCTTTTTCCAGAAGCACCATTCCGTCATCTGCGGTCTCAAAAAGCCGCCGGTAGCGTTCTTCCGATTCTGATAACAAATTTTCCTGCCGTTTGCGCTCGGTGATGTCTTCTATGGCAAGGAGGATATGCCGTTCTTTTCCGGATTTTCTATGTATTTCCAAGGCATTGAGAAGCATGGTGCGGCTGCCGATGTCGGCAAATTCGTGTTCAACCTCGTAGTCCTCAAGGGATGTTTGCCGGGGGAGGAGGGTTTCGAGCAGTTGTCGCAGCTGGGGGATATCCCACTGTTTGTTGCCCAGGTCATAGATAAGCTGACCCACGGTCTCTTCAGGCTTTACCGTAAAGGCGTTATAAAAGGAACGACTGGCAAAAATAACCCGTAAATCATTATCCAGAATGATTAAGGGTTCACGAACCGCGTTCATGATGCCCTCGGCGTATTCGGGGGCTTCATCTTCGCATATTTTCGAATCTGTCATTTTTTTCCTGTAAATTTTTTGGACCCTTCCAACAATCCGTCCCTGTTTTTTATAAAATAACAGCAAGGCGGGGAATTGGCAAATACAGGCTGCCCCACACTCCAGCATATATCTGGGATTTAGATTTCGTTGGCAACGGTGATGCGATTGTTCTCCCAAAGCTCACCGATTTCATACATACTGCGCTGAAACAGGTCGGAATAAAGCATTTTAATCGCAATCTGCTTGTCTATAAGCGTTTGGGCGATATCACGACACTGGGCCCGCCGACCGGCGAGAAGTGCCTGAAAATAATTCCGATATAATTTTTCATCGATCATGACGCAGTCCTTTGATTTGCCATACCCTTACCTCCGGCTTCTTTTTACAGCGTTATCCGGCAACAAAAAATGTTTACTCCAGCACCGCTCTTACCTTGGCCGCCAGCCTGTTAATGGAAAACGGCTTTTCAATAAAGTGCATCCCTTCATCCAAAACCGTATGGTGGGCGATCACATTCGCCGTGTAACCGGACATGAACAGTACCTTGATCTCCGGAAAAAGGCCGTTGAGCTGATCGGCAAATTCCCGGCCGTTCATTTCCGGCATGACGACATCGGTCAGCAGGAGGTCGATATTACCGTCGTGCGTTTTGGCCAATTCCATGGCCTCGCTCGGGCTGTTTGCCATAATGACTTTATACTCAAGCCTCTCAAGCATGATGCGGGTGAGATTCAGAACGACGGTTTCATCTTCCAGCACAAGGATCGTTTCTCCGCGCCCCTTTGCCGGCGTTTTTTCTTTTTTTCTATCCGGAATATCGGCATCGCTTAAATACCGCGGAAAATAGATCCGGATCGTGGTGCCTTGCCCCGGTTCGCTGTAAACGTTTATAAAGCCATTATTTTGCTTCACGATTCCATAGACCGTCGGCATGCCCAGGCCGGTGCCCTTGCCAATTTCCTTGGTCGTAAAAAACGGCTCGAACAGGTTGTCCAACACATGCTTGTCCATGCCGCAGCCGTTGTCGCTTACCGCAAGCATGACAAACTGCCCAGGGAAAAATCCTGCATGATCTGCGCAGTATTGTTCGTCAAACTCGATGGTTTCGGTCTCAATGGTTATTTTGCCGATATCGGCGATGGCATCGTGGGCATTGACCACAAGATTGACAAGGATCTGGTCCACCTGGGCGTTGTCCATTTTTGTCAGCCAGGCATCCTGGCAGGGCTTCCAGAGCAGGTCGATGTTCTCTCCGATAAGCCGCTGAAGCATTTTGAGCATGCCGGATACGCTGTCGTTCAGGTTCAAGGGGACAGGGGCGATGTTTTGCTTCCTTGCAAACGCCAGCAGCTTGCGCACGATAACCGCGGAGCGTTTACCGGCATCCTGGATTTCCTGAACGCTGTCATACATGGGGTCGGAAGATGGCAGGACATCTGCCATCATTTCTGCATACCCGTTGATAATGGTGAGCATGTTATTGAAATCATGGGCAACCCCTCCAGCCAGTCGGCCCATGGATTCCATTTTCTGGGCATGGTATAACTGCTCCTCCAGATGGCGGGATTTCTCCTCACTTTCCCACCGCGCTTTTTCAGTCTGCTTGCGTTCGGAAATATCGCGTGATACGCCGTGCGTGCCTATCAAGCGACCTTCATCATTGCGAATTCCTGCCGCAAGGGTCTCAAGCCACCGGGTTGAGCCGTCCTTATGTCGGTATTCCAACTCGATGGTTACGCTGCGACTGAGGCCAGTCGAACCCGTTTCTTCAAGGGCATATTCCTTCGACAGTGCCTCCATGGCTTTTTCTTGTGAGGCATGCGTCAACATGTCGGCGAGGGTATGTCCTATTCGTTCTTCCCGGGTGAAACCCAGGATTCGCTCATCAGATGGGCTGATGTAAGTAACCCGCATATCCAGATCCGAGGTCCAGATCACATCATTCATCTGTTCTGTCATGAATCGATATTTTTCTTCACTTTCGCGCAGTTTATGTTCAGCCTGTTTGCTCTCGGTGACATCCCAAACGGTTGATATCATATATTTTTCATCCGGAAAGGGGATGTTTCGAGCGCAAATGAAGTAGGTCTGCCCATTTCTGGTAAAAGAAATATCGTCCCATTGCATGCGTTCCGGATTGCCGCTGGCACAATCCGCGAGTATCCGTTGCTTGATTTGCTCACGGTAAACGGGATCTTCATAGATGACATCCCAAAAAGAATCGGCACCTTCGAGTGCTTGTCGCGTAGTTCTGTAAACCCTGGGAAAATTGTCATTCATGTAGGTAAAATCAACAGAATCATCCACTGTATTAATGGATAGCCCTATAGGGAGATTATCCAAGATCGTCCACGTAAAGGCCTCCCGATCCCGGAGCAGATCCTCGGACAATTTGCGATCTGTGAAATCCCTGGTGCTGAATATCATTTCCTTTGGATCGCCGTTTTCGTCACGGATGATCCGGCCCACCGTTTCAAACCAGCGGTATGTTCCGTCTGCATCTCTGTATCTGTATTCAGTTTTTCGATCATCATCCTGTTTTGCAACCAATTCACCAAAAGCAGATAATACATCCGGATAATCGTCTGGATGGACAAAGTCCAATACATTCTTACCAATCAGAGAATCAAGATCGTAGCCAAGGATTTCATGGGATCGGCCCACATAGGTAAAGTTTCCCTGCATGTCCGTCAATGCAACAAGGTCGTACATGTTGTCCGTTATGCTTTGAAGCAATTGGGTCTTTTCCCGCAAAGCGGCTTCCGCCTGCTTTCGCTCCACTATTTCGCCGATTAAATAGGACGCGGACCGGATTCTCCGCTTGGCAAGATCAATGATAAACGGCGGGCGGGTTTCATAGCTCCTTGCGTTTTGCCGCAGCGCTTTTTTGGAAACTGCGTATTGCGAAGCCAGACGGTCAAGCGTGGCGAAATCTGTCGGCGGGTTGCCATATCCGAAGCTAAGGGCGCCGATTACTTCGCCGCCTGCCCGAACAGGGACCGTATAGAGTCGCAGCCCTCCGGAGCACTCGGCATCTACCGGATTGCCTGTTTCAATACATTGTTTGGAAATATTCCAGCAGGATTCATGGCAAAGCCATTTTCCGGAGGCAAGGGCTTTGCCGTCGTCATCCGTATTGCACAAGCGACGGGATGACTGGTCCATAAAACGGCACCAGGAGGAAGAAAATATACCCAGGGCATAATCGCCGTTTTTTTCATAAACCGCAGCGGATGTGCCGAGCATTTCAAGATAGTCATTGACAATGTTTCTGAGGGTTTCTTTCCCAACCGCATCAAGTATCAAACGGCTGGTATTGAGATTTGTCAAATCACCGTATGGCGGGTCATTCGTTTCTGGCGAAATCTCTTGAACAGAATCAACTGATTGATCACCGGAAAGCATCCATTCGATTTTCCGGAGATCTTCTTCATTATGTTTCCGTTTTGCAATGTTGGATGCAAAACCCTGATAGTATAAAGTGTTTCCGCTTTCATCCTTTATAGCCCTCGCATTGAGAGATATCCATAACCCCTTTCCGTTGCGGCGACGCCATTGACATTCATAATCGCTTACTTCTCCGTAGGTTTCCAGAAGGGTTTTTGCATTTTGCCTGTCATCCGGATTGACATAAGCCTGCTTGCTCAAATCCGTTATGGATTCAATCAACTCGTTGGGCGTATCATATCCCAGCATTCTGGCCAGGGTCCGATTGGCGGATAAAAAACGGCCTTCGGGCGTGGTCGTATAAATACCAATGGGGGCGTCCATCAGCAGCTCTGGAGAAATCAGCTGGACCTGATGGTCCGGTTTTTCTTTTTTTTTGGTGTCTGGATCGCTTCCATGCATATTCTTTCTCCCTGCTCCGTGGCATCCAGCATTGCGCAATGATCAGCAATAAAAATGCAAACGTATCATTTCTTAAAATAAACATGCATGGTGTTTTGGAAAGGAGACGACAAACTATTTCTTGTGTAAGATTTACAAACAACGGGGGAAGGTCATCAAATATCGCTTGACAAAATGGTCTGGTCTGGTCAGACTATGTTTGTATACGGGAGGTGTAAACATGCATATTGCCAATATCTCAGAAGCAAAGGCTCAGTTATCCGCGCTGATTGAAAAAGTCATGGCCGGAGAAGAAGTGATTATCGGCAAGGCTGGAAAGCCGGTAGCCCGCATCATCAAGTATGAGAATAACCGACAGCCGCGACGGCCCGGCGCCTTAAAGGGAAAAATAAAGATTGCGAATGATTTCGATGTACTTCCGGATGATATCGCCGAAGCATTCGGCATGACGGACAAATGAATCTGTTTCTCGACACCCATGTGCTGCTGTGGTGGCTGGATGATAGTCCTTATCTCTCCGATGCTGAACGAAATGCTATCGCTGATCCGGGAAACCTTATTGTTGTGAGTGCTGCCGTGATCTGGGAAATGCGGATCAAGCAGGCGCTTGGAAAACTGGAAATTTCAGCGGATTTTTATCCCGTTATCAAAGATCAGGGATTTGAGCTTTTATCCATCACCACGGATCATGCGTATGCAGCAGGCGGGCTTCCAATGCACCATCGCGACCCCTTTGACAGAATGATTATCGCCCAGGCCCACCTGGAAAAACTGTGCATCATCACCCGCGATACCATTTTCAGCAGATACGATGTTACCGTTTTTTCCTTATTGCCTTGTACCTCTGGGATTTCAAAAACGCCCCCAGCTGAACTTCTCCAGGAGTCTGCCAAGTCCAGTCTATAACGCATGGATTGCGCGTGATAAGGTTTCATGGATAGCAGCTTGGCAAAGAATTTCACTTCTGCTCGCAACGGACTGTCTTGTAAATGGCCTGCAGCAGTTCATTTGAAGAGGCCGACTTGTTTATGAATTCTTCAACTCCCGCTTGTTGCATTTTCTGCACGATCTGATTATCATCATACATTGACAACCCGATTACGATCACTTCGGGCCATTCGGTCTTGATCATCCGCGTGGCTTCCGCCCCGCTCATCCCGGGCATAGAGGCATCCATCAAGACGATATCGGGACTTAAATCTCGTACTTTCTCAACGGATTCCCATCCATTGGACGCCTGTCCTGCGACATGGATTTTCGGGTGATTGCGGAGCATCGCACTCAATGCCTGACGCATCACCTCGTGATCGTCTACAATCAGAACCCGAATGTTTTCATCTGCAGAAGCATCAATCGTCCTGTTCGTTGGCCTGAGCTCTTTCCCGAGCCTAAGGTCGCCTGGTGAATTTTCTCTGGTTTTTGGCAAAGGGACCGCCAGCGTGAAACAGCTGCCATGGCCGGGCGCACTTTCGATTGTCAGCTCACCACCCACAAACTGGGTGCGTTCCCACAGGCTTAGCAGTCCAAGGCCGTTTTTTGCAGAAAGAGACTTCGGGTCGGGGTTAAATCCGCTTCCCTGATCGCTTACTACTACAACGAGACGGTCATCTGAGGTTGAAAGGCCGACCCGCGCATTTCTTACACCAGCATGCGTAACCGCGTTTAATAATAGTTCCTGCACTGCCCGGAAAAGGAATATCTTAAACGTTTCGTTCTCAAACCAAGCCTCCGTGTCAATTTCAAGCTGCACGAGAAATCCGAACCGTTCTTTGAGATGTTGGGCCAGCCATTCCAGGGCGGCATATAGCCCTGAGTGATTCAGCACCGGGGGGCTCAGTTCATGGGACAGGCTGCGTACTTTGGCAAGGCAATCCTTCAGCAATTCATCAATCTTAATTAAGATGGGGTCATTGGACGCATATTGGTCAACCGATTGCAACTGCAGTTTGGCACTGGCCAAATGCTGTTGCAGGTCATCGTGAAGAATCTGGGCGATTCTCCTTCGCTCACGCTCTTCCGCCTCGAGCAGTTCCCCTGCCATGGTCTGAAGCTGCATCGCCCTGGCCTCGGCCAATTCTGTGCGTTCAGCCACCTGGCGTTCGAGTTCAGCTTGAAATGCCCGTGCGCGCTCTTCGGCGCTGCGTTCCCGGACAAAGGCAATATCCTCCAGCCCGAGGACCGCGTCCACTTCAGAGCCCTTGAGTGCCGCAATCAAATCTTCTGCCCGGGCCAGGCGAGCTTCGAGCTCCTCATAGGATGGCCTGGGTTCATTCATCTTGCGGGCTCCTTGTAATCCAACAACGTCAGGATCCGTTTTGTATCGCTCATGTTGCCCAGTATGGTTAATTGGGGCTCGGGGGATACCCGCACGAGTGCGGGGGTTGCCAGGATATTGTATTCCAGGGCGGTTTGAAAATTGTCGAGCACATCGATTACCTCGTATTCAACAGGCCCGTCAATTATCTCGCATAGATGTTTCATGTTTTGGCGGGCCTGCAGGGAATTGGGTTCATTGCCCACCACGAAGAGAATAAGCTGCGGGGGCTGGCTCCAGGAAACCCCCTTTTGAGCGGAATTGTTTTTGTCGAGAGACTTCATTATCTACTCTCCCAGTTTCGCGGATGAATTGCAGGAGTTCCCTGTTCCCCCTTCAGATCCGATCCTGGATGCCCGCCCTCTCCAAACGGCTCCAGAAGAACAATTCCCTGATCGGTAATCTTAAATTCATGATATTGATTCGAGTGGGCCATGCCACGCGATTTGACAACGACAAGCAGGCGGCCGATTTCGGCGCCTTTGGGCACGTAGCGCAGCAGGAGCAGGGCGTCCACGAGCGAAGAGATGCCCAGGTTGCTGCTTTTTTCAATATTTATCGCACTGCCGCTCCCCTGATTGCTCATCAGGGCCGTGATGCCGAGTTCCTTGCATGTGTTGACCAGCCGCATCATATATTCGAAAGCTGCCTGCGGCGTGCCTATTCGCAGTGTCGCCGAGACCGCGTCCACCAAAACATGATCCGGTACAAATTGTTCAATTGCCTGAAAGACCCGGAAAAAATGTTCTTCGGCCCCCATGGACTCAGGCATGGCTGTGATCATTTGCATCGTTCCGTCCCTGAAGAAAGGGTCCAGGTCAATGTTGATGCTTGACATCGCGCTCATCATGGCTTCGGCGGATTCCTCGAAGTTGACGAACAGCACTTTTTCCCCGCGCTTGCAGGCCGCCTCGACAAAGGTCGATAGCAGGGTGGTTTTTCCGGTGCCTGCGCCTCCCGTGACAAGTATACTGGATGCACGTCGATAACCGCCGCCCAGAACCTCGTCTATTTCCGGTCTGCCGCTTGAGATCGGTTTACCCAGGGGGGCGTGTTTCAGCCCCATCGTGCTGATGGGCAGCAGGAAAAGGCCGCCCTGGCTGATAATATAAGGGTATTCGTTGCTTCCGAAGCTCGACCCCCGGTATTTCGCGATTCGAAGTCGACGGGTGGCAATCTGCCCGTCTACCCGGGCGTCCATCTTGATCAGGCAGTCGGCCGCAAACTCCAGGAACCGATGGCTGGTAAATGTATTGGTCTCGGAAATCATCCGGGCGGTAAGTATCGCTGAGATGGCTTTTTTATTCAACCAGTCCGTCAACTGGTAAAGCTGGTCCTCTTGTCGGGTGGAATCCTTGAAGATTCGCAGTATCACGTCCATGGAATCAATGACCAGCCTGCGGGCGTTCATAGCTTCGGACGTTCCCTCCAGTATCGCCAGCAGGCCATTGAGATTATATTCGCCGTCGCGGATCACATCCGGTCCGGGCCGGGAATCGATAAGAAACAGTTTGCCGGTATCTTCGAGGCGCTTGAGATCCCAGCCCATGGCCAGGGCATTTGTGCGCAGGTCGGACGCCCGTTCTTCAAAAGATACGAAAATACAAGGTTCTCCAGCCAGTGCGCTTCGATAGGCAAATTCAAGGCCTATTACGGTCTTGCCGGCACCGGGACCGCCGACAACAGCCGTGATATGGCCTTCGGGCAATCCACCTTCCAGGATTTCGTCCAGTCCGTGAATGCGGGTGACTATTTTGGGAATGGATTGAATCTGATCTATGGGGATAAAATGGTTGGCGCCTGTATGCTGGTTCATTGGTCAGCCTGTATCCATTTGCAGTAATGATGGGACAAAGAAGCCTCGGGGGTTAGCTTCTATAAAAAAAGATATATAAAATTAATATCTTAAATCGAGAATGGGGGCGAGAAAAAGTCAGCAGTATGAACCTGGAAAACCAGTTTCGAAAAGACCTTTGACTTTCCGGCCCAATCTCACAATTGGCTTGGCTTTACTTTGTTTTCAATAAGAATAAACCGGCCGGAACTCAAAGTCAAATAATCAACTGAGATTTAAAAAAAAAGAGCGCGGCCGTCAAAAATGCAACATGCAACTGGCTCCAGTAATGGATCAGCAGAAACCAGGTCTCCGCCTCATCGATGGCCTTGCCCTGCTTTTCGGCATAGGCCCGGATGGTTTCGAAAAAAATGACCGGAACCTTGAGGCTGCTTTTTCAGGATACCTGCTTGCCAGAAATCAGTCCATAACTTGAAAACGCTTCATAAATCTGCGGTCTATCCAGTCCTTGATCCAGAAAGCGGGCCGACCCCCAAATGTCAGGCTCCCCTTGCTGAAGATGCCGGTACCATCCCCAAGGTTATAGATCAAAAGATAATCCCCTCCGGGATGGAAAGATTTGAGTTCGTTCCTGTTCAGGCTTGCCTGCAGGTTGTGATAAAGGATGGGATTCTGGCGGACGGCATAGACCCCCACCTTGTCCAAAGGCTGGTTTTTAAAGAAGATGCAATCTCCCCCTCCGAAGATCTCTGGATAATCCGGATGCTGCAGGTACTCATTGACCAACAGTCCGCCGTCAGGGCCGGTACGCAACCCTGAATCAACAAAAAGTGGCGAAGGCATGACCCCTACGGCCAACAGGGTCAAATCGCTTTCATAGTTCTCACCGTTTTCCAGTTCAATCGTATCCGGGCCCAGCTGACCAACATACCCCGGTTCCACAATCTCGATTCCTCGACGCACAAAATTTTTTCTCGCCAGTTTCCGGATCGGCTCCTTGAGATTGGCCAGAAATTTTCGACCGGCAAAAAGGGTAACCTGCGCTTTTTTGCCTCCGGCATCCTGCACCAGGCGCTGCAGATTGCCGGCAACTTCCAGCGCGGCAGGCCCACCCCCTATCACCCCAAGGCGGACCTGCCCTTGAGAGAGCAGTTGCAAAGTTTTTTTCTGAACCTGGAGCAAAGAGGCTATGGGCTTGACGGGAAAACAAAGACTTTTTCCCTGCCCTTTGACTGCAGGCACAGCACTGCCCACGTTGCAGGACAAGACATCATATTCCAAGTCCTGGCCGTTATCCAGACGGACCCTTTTCTTCTGGGGCAGAATCGCGGTGGCTTTTGCCCGCACAAATCCGGCCCCCTGCTTTTCTACTGTCCGCCTGGTAGCAAAGCGGATTTCCTCCGGGGCATAAATTTTGCTTAGCATGCCCGGCCCCATACCAGAATAGTAGTGGTATTCATCCGGCTGTACCACTGTGACCTGATGCCCCTGACTTTGCAGCTTATGAATATTGGCCAGGGTGACCATGTGCGCATGGCCGCCGCCGAGCAGGAGGAGTCGCTTACCCATAATCCTTTCCTTATTGCCTTGCACATCCGGGATTACAAAAACCAAATGGGTCTTTTATTTTCTGGACTGGCAAGTAATGCACGATGCTTTATACGGATCTCTGAGAAACCGTTTCACGTTCGCCATTTTTACTATAAATTGAAATAACGGATTTCAAACGTCAGACATCCATAAGGTATGGCATAAGGGCCATGGATCATTCCGGGAGGACGACATGCGTAGTATCCGGGTAGGTATGTTTCCTTTTTCGCTTTGTCATACAGGGACCCTTCAAGAATCCAAACCTCTTCCCAAAAGTCGTGAACGAGGGTTTCTATGGTCTCGATTCCCGGGGGAAACTTCAAAAGCCGTGTGTAATTACCGGTTTCGGGATCATAGCTCAATATCTTTTGCTTTATGCCCGGTAAGACGCCTTCAACGGATTGCCATTCATAGGCGGTATCAGAATCAGTGAATTCAACCTCCGGTTTGGGCATGACAAGCATTCCTTTTTAATATGACAAGCGCCGTATTCAGCGCCCGTTAAAAAATCGCCATTTCTTCGTCGAGCAAATCAGAGACGAACATGTGTCCCGGTGAATGGGTAATGACCAAAGGACTTTTAATGGAAAGCGCCGCCAGAGTGGATGTCACGCCGCAGGCCCAGAAAACGGGTATTTCGCCTTCCATTATGGTCACCGGGTCGCCGTAATCCGGCCGGGAGAGATCAAAGACACCGATCTGATCCGGCGATCCCATGTGAATGGGGGCGCCATGGGTAATGTGGTAACGAGTGGTAATCTGGACCGCACGGACAGCCTGTTCCGGTGTCATGGGCCGCATGCTTACTACCAGTTTCGACGAAAAATCACCGGCACCGCGACAGTCCTTGTTTGTGATATACATGGATACGTTTTTTCCTTCTTCAATGTTTCTCACGGGTACATGGGCCGCCATCAGCGCCTTCTCAAATGAAAAACTGCATCCAAGCAAAAACGTTACCGTATCTTCGCCGAACATTTCTGAGACATCGTTTACCTCGGATTCCAGCACGCCGTTTCTATAAATACTGTATTTGGGAAGATCTGTCCGAACGTCAGCATCTTTGGCAATAGTGGGTGAAAAACGACCGGGTTCCAGAACGTCGAGAATGGGGCACGGTTTGGGGTTCCGGTTACAGAATAATAGAAAGTCAAAGGCGTTTTCTTTGGGAAGCATTACCATGTTTGCCTGAACATAACCGGTTGCGGCTCCTGATGTTTGTCCAATCCAATTGCCGCTCCGTATCTCCTGGCGCAACTTGCTTGCGTTCCAATGCTGTGCGTTCAATGCAGTTTCTCCTGTATTTCGATTTATTCCCTGACCGGTTTGTTGGCAAAGCCATTCCGGGTTATCTACTTACGGGATCAGAATATGCGTCAACCCCGGAAAAGCAATCAAAACAACGATCATTACAAACATCATAAAAACAAAGGGTACGCAGCCGGCCATCACATCCGTGATGCTCCCCTGCTGCCGGACACCCTGGACAACATAGAGGTTCAACCCAACAGGTGGGGTGATCAGCGCCATTTCTATCAGCAGAATCAGCAGGATACCGAACCATACCGGATCATATCCCATACTGACAACGATCGGGGTCACGATTGGAATCGTGATGACCATGAGGGAAAGCGTCTCAATGAAAAACCCCAATACAATGTAAACACAAATGATGACGATAAGCGTTCCGAGCGCCGTTAGCCCCAGCTCGTTCAGAAAACTGGTCAGTATCTGGGTGAGCCCGATGGAGGCCAGGATGAAATTAAGGAACTTGGCCGCGATGAGAATCAGCATGATCATCGCCGTCGTCCGCATAGTCCCCTCGATAACGGACTTATAAAAGGACAACCGGAACTTGCCATAACATGTCGCCAGCACGATGGCAGCCAGCACGCCAAGCGCGGCGCTTTCTGTGGGGGTGGCAAAGCCTGCGTATATGGTTCCAATAACGACGAAAAAAATAAACAGTACCGGCAGGAAATGTCTCAGGCTGGAAAACCTGTGTTTCCAGGTGTATTTTTTTGCATCGCTGCCCAACTGCGGCCATATCATGCATGCCAACAGTATGAAGAGCATGAATATAAACATCAGCGTGATACCCGGTACGATGCCGGCCAGGAACAACTGGGGGATAGAAGTATTGGTGAGAACACCGTATACGATCAGGTTGATCGAAGGGGGGATCAGGATGCCCAGTGTCCCGCCGGCGGCGATGGATCCAGCGAAAAAGCTTTCATTATACCCGAATTTGCGGGCCTGCGGCAGCGCCACCGTAGATATTGTAGCCGCCGTCGCGACGCTGGATCCGGAGGTTGCCGAAAACATCGCGCTGGTACCAATATTGGCATGGAGCATTCCCCCGGGAAGCCATGAAAGCCAACTGTCCAGTGCATCGTAAACCTTGTCCGCTATCCCGGCCTTCAGGAGAATTTCTCCAAGAAGAACGAAAAGGGGTATGGCCAGCAGCACAAAATCCGTACTGGCGCTCCAGGTGATCTCACCGATGGCCTGGAAAAGCGGAAAAGGGGTAAATAATTTATCCAGCACCAGTGCCAGTACACCAAGTGCCGCTGCAACGTGAACGCTGAGCACAAGCAAAATCAGAAGAATGATAAAAGCGAAAAAAAGTGGCATGATCAACTTTCCGGGGTGTTGGTATCCGGTTTGAGCTCTTCAAGCGCATTCGGGGATCCGGCAATGTTTTCAGCAGACCGCAGATCCCCTTTGAGCTGGTAATAGATCAGAGCAACCAACATACCCGCAATGATCAGTGTAAAACCCACCAGACCAAAAAACCATATGGATTGGGGTATCCACATGGGCGTCTGCAGGGGTGTATTGGCGGTTGATTCCCGGATAATGGAAGTGTGCAGAAGGTCCCAGGCGAAATAGGTCAGCATACTTATATAAACAAAAAAGAGTGCCAGTGCCAGAGTATCCAGGACGGCGCGTACCACGGCCGGCAGGTAATAATATAAAACGTCTATCCGGATGTGACTTTTGTGGTACAGGGCATACCCCAGAGACCAACTGCAGATAATGGCCAGCACATAGCTGGAAATCTCGTCTGCGCCGCCGATCGACATGGCAAAAAAACGGCGTAAGATGACTTCAACACCAATCATCACTGTGGTCGCCAGAAGCAGAAAACCGCATATCCATGCGCAAATCCGTGAAAAAAGCTCTATAACCCGAAGAAACGTTTTCATTGCCTGCTCGTTTTTGGGGCCGGGCCCTTTCCGGACCCGGCCTTATTGTTTGAAAATTACTGAATTTGAATGTCCACCTGCTTGCCGATCGTATCGTTCCACTCCTGGACAACATCGGGACTGACGGTTTCAGCCCATGCCGGCATGACAACATCGATCAGCAGTTTCCTGGCTTTTGCCAGATCCGCTTCTGTAACGGGAACTTCCGTAAGATTGTTCGATTTGCCGTAAGGGCATTCCTTGCCCGTGAGACATTCAACCCCCTCACGGGTTTCTTTCAAGGTTACCTCCCAGCCCGGCGCCTCAATTTTTTCGCTGATCAGCGCCGTAATCTGATCCTGCTGGGCCGGTGTCAGGCTGTTCCATGTATCCAGGTTCATAACGCCGATTACATGATCCCACCCGCCGATGGGCAGGGGATATACGTAATTAGAAACTTCCCCCCACCCCGCGGAATAACCCGACAGGCTGCCTGTTACCGCCCCATCGACCACACCGCGCTGCAGCGACTGGGGAACCTCTGCAAAAGAGAGGGTTACGCCGGTAGCCCCTGCGGCATCCAGAAACTTGGCTGTTGTCCAGCCGCTGGCCCTGATTTTCATACCGCTTAGATCATCGAGTCCGTTGATTTCTACACGGCTGAAAAGAACCTGGGCCGGATAAGGAGCAATGCTCAGCAGCTTGGCATTGAAATTCTTTTGCAGATATTTATCAATAATGGGTCGATATGCCTCGGCGACCTTGTATGCCTGCTCCAGATCGGGGGCCAGCACCGGAAAATCAAGCCCTGCGAGTTCAGGAGAGTCCGCCACCACGTAGTCGATTACCGTGTGGACAACGTCAAATGTTCCCCTGCCCAATTGTCGAAGTACGGCCTCTCCGCCGAAACCAATCTGGCCCAAATTGGTCATGGTTGCTGTAAATTGCTGGTCCGTAGCAGCGGGAAGTTCTTTTGTCCAGAAAGGCTCTTCAAGTTGCTTATACATCGTAAGGTTGCTCCAGCTTCCCACAACCCGGAAGTCCTTTTCCGCTGAAAACGCCTGGGTACTAAGCGCAACCAACACCAGAACGCTGAACATCAATAAACCAAAACCATTGATCATCCTCATTTTATTCATGACAAATCTCCTTTTTGTAACCAATCTTTGCGGCTTGCCAGCCCTGGAAAACGATTTCTGGCGTCTTTTACAACACCAGCATCGATTTGGGTCCGGGCAATTGCCTCGTCATCACCACAACCGGCCAAAACCGTGCCCCATGGGTCAATAATCATACTGTGCCCAACAAAGGCGACGCCCCGGTTGACTCCTGTACTATTGGCCGCCACCAAAATGCATTGATTTTCGATGGCTCTTGTCCGGGTGAGCAACATCCAGTGCTCTAGCCGGGGATATGGCCACGCCGAGCATACCAGAAACATCTCTGCCCCCAAGTCCACCATTTGCCGGAACAACTCGGGAAATCGCAGGTCGAAACAGGTTGCCAGTCCAATGCCGCCCAGCGGCGTCTCAATGACGCAGATGCGTTCACCGGGCGACAAAATTTCGCTTTCCCGAGAGTTGAATCCAAAAAGATGGATCTTTCGGTACTCGCCAAGTACCTCGCCTGCCGGTGACAGCAAAAAACTGGCATTGTAACAGCCTGTTGCAGTTTGAATCGGAAAACTGCCCGTATGCAGATAGGCACCCGTTTCTTTGGCCATTTCCTTCATCGCGGCCAGGGTTTTTTCGCTTTCTGTTTCAGCTGCGGACAGATATTTTTCAAAACTCATGAAACCGATGTTCCAGAGCTCCGGAAGGATAATCAGGTCAGACCCCCGGCACTGACGGATCAGCTTCACAGCACTTTCAATGGCGCTGTCCACGTTGTCTTCTATTACCTGCATCTGAATGGCGGAAATTTCCATTGCAGTCCTTTTCAATCTCCCCCCGGGTTCAGGGAATGCAGCGCCCGAACGGTATAGGTCAATTCTAGTTTTCGGTTCAGCCGTGAGTCGATCAATTCCGCCCGAAATCCCTCTCCATATAAGAAATCGCCGGTTTTAAGGCTTAGGGTTCCCGAAAAAAGGATGGTGTCATCAAGGTTCGTGCCGGTTTTTTCAGCCACGAACTTCATGAGTTGGCCTGGAGAAAAAATAGCACCCAGCGCACCCTCCTGATAGAGGACTTCCTTTCCTTCTTTGACAACATAGCTGCGAAGCATAATGTCATCCCAGTGGCCGGCAACGTCATCTATCGACCAGATCTGCCGCCCAACAACATTGGGGCAAATCTGTTTGGACCGGGGAATATCGGTTTTTTCCAAAAAACGATCGGTGTGATCGCTTCCCAAGCCGATATAAACGGTTTTTTCATTTTTAACAAACAATACATACTCGGCTTCTCCCGAGGTTTCATCACCATACACATCAATTTCGTCCCCGGCATACAGGCAATGGCAACCAACGGCGTAAAGGGCCGGAGTCGACGATGGGGCAGGAACTCCTTTTGCCGCTAGTTCCCGTACATGTTTCCGAACCTCCTCCTGATTTCTACCGACATAGCCAGCATTAAACATCCGGCTGTATTCAAAGGGAACGGCAATATCCTGGCCTTTTGCATCAAGAGTAAGGTGGGTGATCACAATATTCTCCCTGTTCGCGATAAGCGTATTGAAATTGGATCCTTTTGACTAAGCTGCCTATATCCTTAATAAATCGCAGCGACAAACAAAATAAACAAATATTTGCAGACGTTAAAAAAGAGTATGGAGTATTAAATACCCTGTCAACTGTTTTCTGATGACTATCGGCCATCCCCTCCAACAATGAAAATCTCAAAACAGTGAGGATTGGCAGAATCAAGGTGCAAATTATAAATTTCCGGACATGTTTTTGCTTCTTGTATCCAGAATCAGGGAGGATGCGGTGTCCACATTTCAATTCGATGATCTTCCGGATCAAAAAGGTACAATACTTTTGCCCCCCAGGGATGGACACGAATTTCGCCAGGGGCCAAGCCGGATCTGTGCAGGCGATCCCATTGCCGCTCAATATTTTCGGTGCGTATCGACAGCGTTATTCCTTTTCCATTCGCGCTTTTAATGCTGGCACGTCTTTCGTCTGCAATGCTTATTCGGGCTGTTGTGTTTATGGAAAACTCAACAAACCAGTCCGCGACCGGATCACCGGGACAGTCCAGCAGAACCCGGTAAAACCGGAGGGTTTCTTCCCACTTCTTACAATACAGGATGGTGTTTAGCGTCAGACAGTCATTTTTCACGGCCATCACCTCAAGTACCGGGGAAAATTGAAAAGCGCACAATAACAGGGCTGACGCAGCCACAGTATGGAGGGATCTTGCAGCTTCCCTGGTAGCGTAGCCTATACATCCCCTTCTTTGGGGACGATGCAGATAAAGGAGAGTTCATCACCCGAGTCATTAACGAACTGGTGCTCCACCCCGTTCGGTATGTATGCCACTGAACCGGCTCTTATGGGCGTAAACCCGTCGCCGCGATACAGGGAACCTGTCCCTTTCAGTACATAATTGATATGGGGCCAGGGGTGCGTATGCTTCGGTGTATATCCACCCGCTTTCAAGGTAAAAATCCGCATTACATGGTCTTCCCATCCCTGTTCTGACCCGATGGGAGCCTGTTTCAACACTCCTTTGAGCTCAGGGGAGTTGATCTCCGTTTTTTCAATATCTTCTATATGTCCTACAAACATACAATCCTCCTCAAGCCGTTCTTCCGTAAAAACAATGGCGTTATTCCGTTGAGACGACAAAAACTTGCATTTTACGAATCTCTCGAACCGTTGCATCCATCAAGGATGTACGGCACCTATTTCTTTTTTAAAACACACCAAAAAATTATAAGGTACCGCAGTTTTTGCAATAAAGCAATCCATCTTTGGCAACGGACTGTCTTCAGTTGTTTCCCGTTAATAAAACGCATCCCGGACCCGAGAGGGCTGGCAGAGTCAATATGCAAATTTCAAAAAGCCCGGAAATACATTGTTTCGCGGCAAAAAAGGTTTATTTACGGCTTCATATTAGACTGGGGAGGAAATAATTGGCGAAACGTCGAGAAGCTTTACAGAGATGGAAGTTGACAGACAAAACCTTTTCTTTGTAAAATAGCAGATAAAATTGCAAATATAACTTTTGAAAAAAACAGAGGGTGCGATTGATTACAATAAAAAAGAGAAATTCACAGCCCACTGATATGCATCGGGAGAATTACCAATGGCCATGAAGAAAAACCAGCCCTATGGCAAAAACGACCAGCTCAAGCGCAATAAGAAAGAGACGCAGAAACCCCCCAGAACCTGGCAGATCGTTCTGGCAATTTGCCTGGTATTGGTTGGGGCCACCATCGGTATACGCGCACTGATAGCACCATCTACGGAATCTCCACTGACTACCGAAACCAGTCGTCAAAACCCTGAACCCCCGGAAAAAGTGGAGCGAACCGCTCCTCCTCCAAGAGAACCTTCACCATCTGAACGCGTAACAACGGATAGTGCGGATGCGATAAAACCACCCGACCCGGCTCCGGGCGACGCCACACCCGGTGATGATTCCCAGGGGCGCGTAGGCATTGATGTATTTCCGCCGCTGGGCACAAAGCCGAATCTTTCCGGCATCATTGTTCCAGACGACTTTGAACTGCCGCCAGGGTACGTGCGCCATTACCAGACGTCCGACGACGGCAGGCAGCTTGAACCCATCCTGATGTACCACCCGAAACGCAGGCCGGTTGATTCGCAGGGCGATCCCATTGACGTGCCGCCCGATCGTATCGTGCCGCCGGAAATGGCGCCGGAGGGATTGCCGTTACGCATGCTCCCATTGCCAGAAACAAAAAAGTAGAACCTATCTCAACGTTCGGATTTCGGTTCAAGACCCTTGCGGCGTCTTGTTTCAAACCGCAGATATACGCGCGTATTTCGAGGATTTGAAATAAGATGCCAACAAAGATATCGGGTTTTAGTCCCTGGATCTGCACAGGCGCTTACACACGGGGCAATCAGGTCATCAAGGCGACCCTTAAATGTTGACAATATGGTATACCAGAAGCCATGAGCGTGCTTTTTTACCGCTGATCCATCTCGTTTTGGCAGCAGGGATGAGTGGCATTATGCTGGCGTTGTTCACGTTGGCCGAGTGGCCATGGCTGATTTTCGGTTTTATCGGCCTGACACCGTGGCTCGCAGCGATCGACCGCACCAAAACCATTGGTGGTGCATTTCTGGCTGGACTCCTCATGAGCCTGTCATACGTGATCACTGTGGGCTATTGGGTACCAAATGTCATTCAAAGTTTCAGCGGAGCCTCGTGGGGGAGCAGCCTTATTGTCACAATACTGATCTCACCGCTTATACAGCCGCAATTTATTGCACTGGCATTGGCGCGCCGGTTTGCAAGAGGGGGTTCAATCCGTTTCATCCCGGCGGCCCCTCTTGCCGGCGCCTTTGCATATGTTGGTGTCGAATGGGCAATCCCGAAATTTTTCTCCGACACGCTTGGGCACATGCTGTACGGCTCCCTGCTCCTTCGCCAGGCCGCGGATGTGGCAGGCATACTTGGCCTCACTTTCCTGCTGCTGCTGGTAAATGAGTGCATACTGGTACTGATCAGGAATATATTTTTACAAAAAGGGGTAAAAAGCGCTCGAAAAGTAGTTGCGCCGGCCGTCTGTCTTGTTTTGCTGCTGCTTGTCCCCTTTGGATACGGGGTGGTTCGGCTCCATCAGTTCACAAACACGTATGCGGAGACAAAACCTGTCACCGCAGGTCTCGTACAGGCCGGCTTCAGCCATTTTACCTATATTGCCGCGGATTTTGGAGAATATATGACCGTGCGTACCATCCTCGATACGCATGTGGCACTTTCCCGGGGCGCGCTGAAAGACAGGGATCTGGATCTGCTTATCTGGCCGGAGACAGTGTATCCGTTACCGTTCAAAACGCCGCCGTGTGAAGTAAGTGCGGCCTTTGACAGCCGTATCGAGGAGCTTGTCACGCGCACCAAGGTGCCGCTCGTATTCGGTGCGTATGATATCGAGGATGGGGTATGGTTTAATGCGGCATTCTTTCTTGAGCCTTTGTCGGACGGCGGTGTATCAATAAACACCTATCGCAAGACCCGCCCTTTTCCGTTTATTGAGCAGGTCCCTGGTATCTTAAACCATGAATTTGTTCGCCGTCATATACCCTGGCTCGGTACGTTCATGCCCGGGCCGGGTCCCAGCGTGTATGTGCTGACGTTGGCCGATGGCAGAGCCTTGCGCGTGGTCCCGATGATCTGCTACGACGCCCTGACCTCGGCGCACGCCATTGCAGCGGTTCGAAAAGGCGGAGAGGTGCTTTTGACGCTTTCAAACGACTCGTGGTTCGAGTACGGCAACACACCCCGTCATATCCTCACCCTTTCCGCCTTTCGCAGCATCGAGACGCGGCGGCCCCAGCTGCGTGCGACAGTGACCGGCATCTCTGCGGTCATCACGCCCACCGGGGAAATCATTGATATGCTTGGTTTGCAGGAACACGGCGTGCTCGTGGGTTCCATCATACCGGGAAGCAGAACGACCCTGATGCTGCTCTTAGGAGACTGGTTTGGCCCCACAGCGCTGGCAGCGGCTGTCTTGCTCTTGGCCTTGTCCATGGCGGCGCGCCACACAAAGCGGAATTATAATAAACGCATTGCCATCAGTAGGGGCACACCGCCATAGTAGAGGAGCATTGTGCCACGTTCGGACCACCGCCTCACCATAACCGCCCGCGATGGTGCATAATATGCCGCAAGCAGTGAAGCGCCTTCTGTCAGCGCTCGCCAGAGGCTTGCATAAAGCACCAGATAGATGAGGACAATGATCCAATAATAGGCAAAGGTGGAAAGGTAGGGTTTCAGGCCATATAGATAGTACTGCCCGAACATTCCCCCGTGCGCAACGTATTGGTGGAGTCTGAAAAGAATGATGGTGGGCAGAAGCGGGAAAATGCCGAACTTGAAAAAGATGTGGTGCCAGCGGGAAAACCCTGCGATCCGCTTTGCCTGTGCATATACCACGGAAGGATGCGGGGTGCCATCGGCCGGTGTTCCTTCCTCTGCTCCAATAACGTGCATGATCTCCTCCGGGTTGCTGGTTTGCAGCGTGTACCCGCGCCTGTCTGATGAAGACAGCCGGAAAGAGATGCCAGGCCCGGGCAAGGGTATGCGCCAAGGTGCAATGCGTTCTGTTTTCCCGCGGTCCACCTCTACTTTAAGACCGCGCCTGTAGATGCCTCTCCGGTGCAGGATGAGCATTCCTTCCCGGATATAAACGTCGACGGAGAAGGCGAAGCGGATGAGCGCGGCAGTCAATCCCGGCAAAAGCGAGAAGGCAAGGATAAGACGCACGAGAAGCGGCGGTGAGATTGCAAAGCCAATAAGGATCATCGCCATGATGACAAACAGGCTTGCGCGACTCACTGCGTAGAAAACAGCAGCGATGAGGCGCCATGCGATCGGGTACACGGAGGCGTGCAAGACGGTTTCTTCGTGGACGGGTTCCGGCATCAATGCATCAATAAAATTGTCTGAGAATTGCCAGGATGAATATCAAAAAATACGAATCTTTGCATTTATCAATAGACATGATGATCTGGAGGACCCCGTAGGGGCACCCGCAAGGGGTGCCCCTACAAGCCGCCATTCTGTGGGAATATTTATCGTGTCTATACAAGAATGCGAAAATTCGTACAAGGAAAACGTTCCCCCGCCACGGACGGACGGACGGGGGAACGTTTCTTTCATCATAAACTACCGGGTCACATTGACCGTGACAGTGGCCTCATTCGATACAGCCCCATCAAGATCTTTCACCGTGTACGTGAACAATTCCGTGCCGGTAAAATTTTTCCCCGGCGTGTAGTTGACCCCGTTGGTCACCAGCTCCACCGTGCCGCGCTTGGTCGGGGGGGTGACAATAGTAAACTGGCCTGCGCTGACGTCTCCATAAGCATCCGTGAGGTTGCCGTCGATATCCGAGTCATTGGCGGCCATGTTTATATGGACCGCAACATTCCTTTTCGTATCCGCAAAATCGTCAACCGCAACAGGCGGCTGGTTGCCCGAGGTACTGTTCACGGTAATGGAAACCGTGGCCGGAGCGGAAACAGCCGTGCCGTCGCTGGCGGTATATTGAAATGAATCGCTTGTCGTGCCTGCATTCGGTGTATACGTAAAAGAGCCGTCCGCATTAAGGCTCAGACTTCCGCCGGCGGGCGCACTATACAGAACGGCGGTCAGCGGATCACCGTCCGGATCCGTATCGTTTGCCAGAACACCGGGGGCGGACACGCTCAAAATTTCCCCTTCATTGACGGAATAAGAATCATCCGCAGCTACCGGCGCTTCATTCGTGGCAGCGTCACCAATCACGGTGACCGTTGCGGTATCTACCCACATCGTGCCATAGGCGCCCGCAACAACGACCTCCACCGTATAAGTCCCGCCTGCCGTGTACTGGTGGTTCAGGTTAAATGACATCTCGGAGACCGTGGCCGATTCCCCCGTGCCATCGCCGTAATCCACCCAGATGTTCCATGGCCCGAAAAACACCTTGTCGTTAAATGTGCATTGGCTTAGAAAGGTTTCGCCTGCATTAAGGGTTGCGTCAGGGCCTGCGTCCACGTTCAGATCATAGTTGGTTGCCAGCGCATAGCCCATGCGATCGTGCCCGTTCATATTCCAGCTGGGGTTTTTGCCGTCAGGGTATGCGCCGTCCGTGGCATGGTAAACTTCGACGTCGCCTCCCGGGGTATTGCCGCTGGTGCCTGCTTTGCCTGTGGGGCCCAGATAGGTCATATGGGTGTCGTCGGAAAGGAGGTAGTCCACGGTGGCAGATGGGCTGATTTCCTTGTAATTGGCGTCTGTCAGGAGGCCAGCCTGGTATGCCGCCACAATGCGGTTAATATAATCCGTCTTGGACTCCCCTGAGATGTAGCGGATTGCTTCATTGTCAATGATTCCATCCCCGTTGGAGTCATAGTCGGCAGCCATGGTTTCCGCAAAGTTGTCCGCGCATTGCCATCCATGTTGATCGGCAAGGTTGCAGGTCTCCCAGTTGCTCTCTGCCATAAGGGGAAGGAACTTGTCGCGCCGGTTGAAAGTCACCCCGGTATACGGGTCGGTGCAGTCGGTCTGGACATTGTCCGCGTCAAAACCGGGGTAATAAAGGTTGCCGAGCATTTTGAGCTTTGCCTCCGGATGCGCCATCGCATTGATGTAGGCCAGGGACAAATCGGTATAGTAAATGCAGTTGGCAAGCGCGGTTTCCAGTCCTGTATAGTCGCATGTCCCGGTTTGACCCGCGAAATCGGAGCGGGCCTGGAGATAGTCGTTGCCGCACATAACAACATGCACACCCCGCGTATTTGAGGTCTGCATGAAGGCGGTATCTGTTGAAGAGGTGATCCTGTCGTAGATACCCTTGGCCACCGCACCGGATTGCGCCCGTCGACGGATCTCGATGTTCTGCCCCAAAAGGGCGGCACCATATTCACCGGCAACGTGCGTTGAAGCACGTTGCGCAATCGTGTCGGTATCTATGTAACCGGCGATAATGGAGTCCCCATAGGCGACAATACGAAGGGTGTCCTGGGCACCCTCCCGCGTGACGTTCCATTCCGAGTTCTGGGCGATCGTGCTCGCACCGGCCCCTGCAGCGATAAGGCAGGATAGGGCCATGAAAGCGCCAAACCACACTAAATAAGAAATGCGTCTCATCGTTGATTCTCCTTTTCTTCAAGTAAGGGTTTCAATTAGACGCCTATTGGTTGATGCCACGAAAAGTCAGACGCCAACGCGTTTGAATCATAGGCCCCCTGGCAAATTCGCATACCATAGTGCTAAACCAACGGTGATCGTGCTATAACTTTTTGTTTATGGTTGTGAATGCCGTTTTTTCCCATGACCAGACAATACTTCATGACCATTCTGGTGGGATTGTCACTCTAAAAAGTATCCAAAAAAAAACCGGACTACCGCTATTACAATGGCAGTCCGGCTATCTTGTTAAGACCCGTGACGTTCCGTCCTGATCTCACGATCAGTTTGGCTTTTTCATAATCTAAATTTATACATTGATAGAATGACATGTCAATTAAATTTAAAAATTCCTTCGAAAAAAATTTCATTCTGTGTAGAATATCTATAAAAAACTGCCCTTCTCTTGATTTGCCGCCGCACTGCTCCTTTTGGGCTGTTAGGCTGAAAAGACATAGGTTGCCAAAAGCCTTTAACGGCATCCGGGATCGGTATGGATAGCCGCTTTTGCCAGGCCGACTTCCATCTCCTGGACAACCGCCGTTTTACTGTCCGCGATACCGATGTCCGTGTTGATCTGAAACGCAATGGTGACCCCGTGGTCCGGGTAATGGCGGAGACTGGAGGTGTACCCCGGTATCCATCCACCGTGGCCGTATACCGGACCATGGGGGCCTTCGAGATAAATCGCAGCCCCTGCGCCGTAGCGGATTTTCGCCGTATCCCGGCGGATGGGAACGCCATTTAAGAGTTCATCCAGATAGGCACCCGGCATCGCTTTTCCCCCGAAAAGGGCTGCGCCCCAGCGCGCAAGATCAAGGGAATTGCTTACCAGGCCGCCGCCGGCCCATTCAAAAGAAGGATCCCACAGCATTTCACCGTCAGACGTGGTTGTTTTCGGCGGCAATCCAAACGCGTTATCCACTGCCATGTATCCGGAAGCGAGCCCCGGGAGAAAACGCCGGTCAGAGGGTGTCGTCAGCGTCAGGCCGAGCGGGGCCACGAAGCGACTTGTGATCTCACCAAAGCAAGGCCTTCCGGTTGCCGCTTCAATCACCAGTCCGATCAGGATATATCCCGTGTCTGTATAGGCCCAGCCCGTACCGGCCTCAAAAAGCGGCGGCATGTCCAATACAAATGCAATCAAGGCTTCCGGCGGAAAGGGATTGTCTTTTTCCTGCCATCTATGGGAAATCTCGGTGGCAAACCGTTCCAGATGCACATGGTCCGGCAATCCAGAGGTGTGATGTAAAAGGTGCCTTATGGTTATGGTGTCGTGATTGGGCAGGCGGGCAAACCACTCCCGGTCTCCGAGCCATCGCGACACAGGATCATCAAGTTCCAGCATCCCATCGCGCGCAAGCGCCACTGCTGCCGCACCTACGAAAGTCTTTCCAATGCTGGCTATAAGCATGCGCGATTGCGCCGTCATCTGCGTGCCGGCCTCCACATCGGCGACCCCGGATGCGGCAACCCCGAATGTGCCATCTTGAAGCACAAACGCTGCGGTTGCACCGGGGAAGCCATGCGCCCGCTGAAAGGCATCGAGCGCTGATTGAAAATCTTCCACAATCTCGGAAGCCGCCGGTTTTACCGACTCCATCTGAAATGTTTCAATCGGCGATACAAACCAGAACAGTATTAACAGGGGCAGGAAAGCGGCCAGAACGACCGTCCGAACAGGAAATCCCTGACGCTTTTTCAAAATTTTTTTACATGGCTGTGTCATCTTTTTTTCCTTATTTCTTTGCAGCAAAACAGGGATCATCGCTCGCGACGATAATTGTTTCCGCACGAGAAGGTGTCACGCCCCGTTCGTATTTGGGGATAATCGATGTGACGGCGCCTTCTTTCGTGAACATGGTCTTTTTATATAGCCAGACAACGACAAGCGCGACACCGATAAGGATGTAGGTATCATAGGGTTGTGCATCGGGAAAAACCGGGTTCATGAGGGTAAAATGGAAAAATGCCGACAGCAGGATGCTGCCGCGCGATGCGTTGAATAAAGCGGTTACGATGACGCTTATTGCAATGCATCCGGCAAAAAACGCGCTAAATGACCACTCGCTTTGCTGCGTCCCGCTCAACAGGAAGGCCGGTAGGTGCCAGAAACCCCAGATGACCCCGAGAATCAGCGCGGCCCATATCGGCGCGAACTTCCGTTGCAGCAGCGGAAGGGCGAGTCCCCGCCATCCGAATTCCTCTACAGGCCCTTTGATGGCAGCCAAAACCAGCGCCGCCAGTAGTGTTTGAAAGGATGAAAATGGAAAGGGTTCAGACCAGAGGGTTCCCTTCCAGGCAGCCCCGGCGTAAAAAACCATGGGAAGGCCAACAATCAAAAAAGCGTACCAAACCGGCGAGCAGCGCCAAATCAATAACCGGGAAAGATATGCCCGCAGCCCCGAAACACCGGCATGGTAAAGGATGATGATGAAAGCGGCGATCGCAGGCGCGTAAACCGCCAGGAAAAAGAGCGGATGGTTGCCGGTCAGTCGGCCGAATATTGCGCTCATCGGATCCGGAAGAAAGATATACAGGGCCAGGATTCCCCATGCAATAGCGAAAGTAAGCAGCAGGAAGGGAACAGCAGCAGAAAAAGGGATTTGATATTGACCGGTGACGGGTTGATTGGTTTTCATAATCTGAATCTCCTTTCATTTATGGATAAATAGAGTTGGTTTATTTACACCCGGGGACTAAAAGGGCATTGCCAAGGAAACGAAAAAACCGGGCTTTTTTTCCACGTCGTACTTGATTTCGTTTTTTCCTTTATGATCAAAAAGTTTGTGCTTGCGGGAAAGCGCCTGCGTGATCCCCGCGCGGAGTCCGATCCGATCTGCGATCAGGGTATCGAAGCGGAGGGAGCCAGTTGTGCCGGAAAATTCGACATACCCTTTTTTCCGGACCGGGCTGTTGTCTGCCAGGCGATAGATTCCGCTTTCAAACCCGCTGGTGTCTATGGTCAAGGTTGTAGTGTTGCTGAAATGCCATGCCAGCGCTGTGGCGGGGAGGCCGATGGTGAATGACGGCCCCTTGGTTGTTTCCGTGTTCCATGAGACGCTGGCCACGGGAATGACTTCAAAATCGGCTTTGACCTTCTGGTGCTTTGAATAGAGTAAGCCTCCTGCAATGGTCCACTTCGGGTTGATTGCAAAGATGCCATAACCGCCGCCGATGACGGAAAAAGAATCATCCGGCTCCCTTTCGTGGGCAGAGGTTGCGCCGAGCGTGAGCGCATAGCTCATGCGCTCGGTTATCATACCGCCATGGGTTGCGCCGATCGACACTTCATAAAGCTCGCTCCACGGGTCACGCCCCGTGGTATCGATGACATACGCTCCGGGGCGATCCCAGGAAAAGTGCAGCAATTTGAAGGAGCCCCATACCGGGCCGGCGCCCGCTTCGAGAACGCTGCATCCCAGCGTATAGGCCGCATCTTCATTCTCCAGATCAGATCGCACCACACCGCCAAAGGTGATGCGCAACAATATGTCCGGTTCGTTTTCGTCTTCTATTAAATGAGGAGTCACCTCCGGGGCGTTTTGGTCCCATTCCGGAGGTACGTGCCCTTCCGATGCCTGAATGCTTGCACAAACCATCCAGGTAGCGGTTGCTGCCAGCAGTGTCATCCATATTTGCTTTACCGTTTTTTTCATTTTACCTGACCTCTTTTTATCTGTTCGGACGATTTGATTATTGGCAAACCAGGATTGCCGTATTGCGCATGACAGACATAAGGGCAAAAGGCGTGCCATCCTGGAAAATTAATTCAAATCAAATAGTATCAATAAGTTATATGTTTCACTGCATAGCGATTGATTCTCGCGCCTTCGTATAATTACGAAATTTCGTTGTGAATTCTGTACGGTTGACCTACACTTGTTTCATTGAACATAAAATTTGAGGGAAGCGTAAAAAGTCGATTTTGGACGGCAAAGTAAAAAGTTCAAGATCAAGGCGCGTGCAATTTTTGAAGGATTGAGTCACGCCTTTGGCGTGATGAGATTCTTCAAAAATTGTGCGCAACGCAGATATTGGGCTTTTTACGAAGCCGTCCAAAATTTCGAAGGGATGCACACAAACGGCCGGAGGAAGCGATGCAGGGACATGTGGCCACGATTCTAGTGGTGGATGACAAGCCGACCAATATCAAGCTGCTTTTTGATTCCTTAAAAAACACCGGATATCGGACCCTTGCGGCGATAGACGGCGAGAGCGCGGTCCGTCAGGCCCAACTGGGCCGGCCGGATCTGATCTTGATGGATGTCATGATGCCGGGGATAAACGGCTTCGAGGCTTGCAGGCGGTTGAAAAACATCCCGTCAACCCGTCATATTCCGGTGATCTTCATGACGGCCCTCAACGAGACCGCTGATAAAATCAAGGGATTTCAGGCAGGCGGGGTTGATTACCTGACCAAGCCGCTTGTGCACGAGGAAGTGCTGGCGCGGATCAATGCGCAAATGAACCGCCATCGATTGTGGGCGGATGTGGAAATTCATACCGGAATTCTGCTGGAAATGGGATCTGCAGACACGCCCGAAGCAGTATGGAAGGCGCTTGTGCCCCTTGCGGAGGAGCAGCGTGACGTGGCCGGACTAGCTGCATGGATGGCGGACAGTGATGGACTGAAGCTGGGACATACTTCCGGTTTTTCAGGTGGCCCTCCGTCCACCTGGCGCCGAAACAGCGGCAGCTATGCCGGGATTCCGACATCGGAGCCGCTCATCGGCCGGGCGTACACGGAAAAAAAACAGTTCATGGCTGCAGACGAAACCGAGTGGCAACCCTATCCGCCGTGGGCCAAATCTTCGGAGTTGCAGGGGTATATCATCACCCCCATTTGCTGTCACGATGCTTGCTACGGCGTTCTGGGAATTTTTTTCAAAACCGCGGTTATCCACGCGCCGGAAGAGCGGCGGCGCTGGCAGCAGATGATCGCCAACAGCCTTGGTAACGCCCTCTTCCACGCCCGGTCCCTTGAGGCCATCCGCCGCCTGGGAGAACAACTCCAGCAGGAAAACGAGGTGCTGCGCGAGGAAGTGCGCGCAGCTGCCACTTCCGATGCCATCATCGGCAAAAGCGATGCGCTGAAGAGGGTGTTGGACCAGGTAGATCTGGTGGCGCCCACCGAGGCGGCCGTGCTGATGCTGGGTGAATCCGGAACCGGAAAGGAACTGTTCGCCCAGGTGCTCCACGAAAGAAGCCGTAAAAGCAGCGCGCCCATCATACGCGTCAATTGCGCCGCCATACCGCACGAGCTTTTTGAAAGCGAGTTTTTCGGCCATGTAAAGGGGTCCTTCACCGGTGCGCGCAAGGACCGGGCCGGACGTTTTGAACTGGCTGACGGCGGCACGCTGTTTCTGGATGAAGTGGGGGAAATCCCTCTGGAATTACAGGGAAAGCTTCTTCGGGTGCTCCAGGAAGGCACCTTTGAGCGCATCGGGGATGAAAAAACGCGAAAAACGGATGTCCGCATTATCGCAGCCACCAATCGCGACCTTCAACAGGCTGTTGCGAACGGGCGTTTTCGCCAGGACCTCTATTACCGGTTGAGCGTTTTTCCGTTGACGCTGCCGCCGCTTCGCGAACGGCGGGAGGACATCCCTGCGCTGGTCAGACACTTTGCCGCTCACATTGCCCGGAAAATGGGGGTTGCCACACCGAAAATCGCCGACAGCAGTCTCGCCTGCCTACTGGATTATTCATGGCCGGGCAATATTCGCGAACTTCAGAATGAAGTCGAGCGGGCCATGATTCTTTCCCGGGGAGGCCCGCCGGCGTTTGCAGCACCTGTAGAGGCGGGCGCGCCAAGGGGTCCAGCGATAGCTGAAGAAGACACCATCGTGCGTGAGGGGGACTGGCAAAATATGCAGCGGGACAATATGGTGCGGGCATTGAAGCGGACCAAATGGCGGGTGGATGGCCCGGGGGGCGCGGCCGAGCTTCTGGATGTTCGCCCGACGACGCTCCGCTCCCGCATGAAGGCCATGGGCATTGAGCGGCCGGTTTGATACTAGTGGTCCAGAAGGCGCTGCAAGGCCAAGATCTCAAAGCCTGCCGCAAGTTCATGGATGCGGGAAATAAATACCCGGTGCTCGGGAAACCGCTCCCTGAGCTTGCCGGTTTCCCGCAGGACTTCCTGAACATCCCCGATGCGGGCCGCCTCCCGGAGAGGATGAAATGCCTGCGGCAGGGGAGAGGGCGCGATGGGGTCTGCCGGCATGGTCAAACCATTCCCCGTGCCATCCTCCTCCCAATCCAGATCAAGCCGTTCGCGAAGTATTGAAACCAGGGCATCCAGGTCAACGGGCTTGGAGAGAAAACCGACGCAGCCGGCACAAATGCTCTCGGCCTGCGTCTGGTCATAAACGCTGGCGGAGACGGCCACGACCGGTATGCCGGCCAGGACCGGATCGCGCTTCAGAAGCTGGACTGCTTCAATACCGTTCATTTCCGGCATCAACAAATCCATCAGGATCAGATCCGGCATGCGCTCCCGGGCAAGTGCGACCGCTTCCCGGCCGTTGGCCGCCTCGATGATTTCAAAGCCCATTGGCGACAGCATGTCCCGAAGAATGGTTCGATTTTCCGAACGGTCGTCGGCCACGAGCAGGCGGCAGGAACCGCGAATGCCGGTGATGGGCGTTACGGGCGCGTCCGGATATTCAACGCCGGATTCCGCAGCCACGAGTGGCAGCTCAAGACGAAACGTACTTCCTTTGCCGGGTGTGCTTTGCAAAAGCACGTCCCCGCCCATTTCCCGCGCAATTCGCCGACTGATGGCCAGGCCCAGGCCGGTGCCTTCATTTTTCGTAAATCCAGTGTTTTGACGCCCTGGAACCTGCCGGGTCGTCACCTGGTGGAAGGGTTCGAAGACGGTATCGAGATGCGCCGGCGCAATGCCGATCCCCGTGTCCGTCACGCAAAAAACAAGCGTGCCGTCTTCATGCCACGCAGACAATCGAACGCTTCCTTTCTCGGTAAAGGTTACCGCGTTGCCGAGCAGGTTCAGCAAAAGCTGGCGGAGTCTCTTTTCATCCGTTTCCACCCAATCCGGAAGGGTATCGGACGCATCAAAACCAAAGGCAAGATCTTTGGCCCGGGCACGGGGTTCAATCATATCGGCAACGCTCTTGATCAGCTTCTTCAGCCGAACGTTACCGGTTTGAATGTCCATTTTTCCCGCTTCAATTTTCGCAATGTCGAGAATATCGTTGATAAGCATAAGCAGATGTTCGCCGCTCTGGCGAATGATCCCGGCGCGTTCTTTCCGGTCGTCCGACAGGGCGTCGTCCCGCTGAAACAAATGCGCATATCCCAGAATGGCATTCAGCGGCGTGCGCAATTCGTGGGACATATTAGCTAGAAATTCGCTTTTGGCGGTGCTGGCAGCCTCGGCGGCGTTCATGGCCTGCCGAAGTTCCGCGGTTCGTTCTTCGACCGTTTGTTCCAGCTTTTGCTGATGGTGTTTTAAGGCCTCGGTTTGCAAACGCAGCTGCTGCTGGGCCTCACCGGCGGCACGCTCCTGTCCCCATGCCAGCACGATAATCAGGGCGACGATTCCCAGGGGATACAACTCAAAGCCCGGTGATGGGGATAGCGAATGGGCAACAATATCAAAAATGCCTGTCGCGGAAAAGATCAGAAGGGCTGCCGCAATAACACGTTTGACGCCATGCCCGTATAGCATGTATCGCATCCCTTCCCCCACCCCGACCAGCAGCTGGAGGGCAATGGCGCTGTTTCCCAGGAGCTGGCTTACATTCCCGAAAGGCATCCATCCGAAAAAGTGGGCGGGCCAGATAACTGCGGCGACAACGATCTGCAGCTGCCAGCACCTGCGAATAAGACCCATCCAGCCGCGGCCGAGGGAGATCTCGATGAAACGCCACAAACCCAAGGGAAACAGAAGGGTAGCCAGAAGTCCGGCATGATAAATCCACTCCGCATGGTCGGAGAACATGAACATGACGTTGCTTGAAAGCAGTTGGCTCACCCCCAGGCAAATGGCCATGAACGCAAACCAGGGGGAAAAAGAAAGACCGTAGCGGCGCCTCACTGCATGCGCAAAAAGGGCGTATATCCCGACAAGAAGGAACAGGTAGCCGAGCGATTGGCCAAGCCACGCGCCGGAGAGCAGATGCTGCATCAGTTTCGACTGCGATGCATAAAGGATCACGGTTTCGCCGGGAGGAAGGGCCTCCGGCCGGGCGCTGTAAAAAAGGATATGCACTTTTTTTCCGGCCGCATCATCCGGCACGGGGACCCAGTGCAGGCGGTTGGCCGGGCGCTGCTGATTCCATCGGGGCGTCGTAGAACCGCTTTGGTAAACGGGCTCGCCATCTAAAAATACGATAACGGCATCGCACTGGATATTCGCCATGAAGAGCGAATTGTCGGAATATTCCACCTCCGGCAGAGTGTTTTTCAGCCAGAGAGAATTGGCTCGGCGGGAATTCACTGCAGGGCGCTGCCAATGCCATGAACGCCATTCAACACTGCCCTCTATCTGCTTAAGAAAAGCGCCGGCAGCGTCCAGATCCGGGTCATGATCACCGTAATGATACGACCACCCCTCGCGCAGCCCTATTGCAAAATCAGGAGATTTTTCCGGCGCTGCATTGTCCCAAATGGAAAGCACTTCCCGAGGGGTAAGATTTGCCCGGACAGGGGGCGCCCAAGTACCCGTCATTACCGCTGCCACGAACCAGGCCAGCAGAAAAAATCGAATCAAACGGAACAATATTTTCACAGGGCTCCAGCCTTGCATCATAAAGAAAAATCGCCACATACCGATGAAAGAACTTTTACACGCACATCACACTTTTGGAAAGCATAAATCGGGCCAATAATTTAAAATCAGGCAATAAGGCGAAATACAGCGCGCAAAGATTTCCGTGTGGAATATGGACCCAACTGGCGACGGTCTTTCGCAACGAAATAGTAACGAAATACGCAATTTCGTTGCAGGTGTAGCAGATTTATCGATCAGAGATCTTTGAAAATCACGATCGATGACAAAAAGGCGAGTGACAAAAAGCAAAGCAGGGATTAGTTTTTTATAAAAGCACAAACACTGAAAAGGAGAATATACACATGGAAATCCGAAAGGTTCTTTGGCCCACTGATTTTTCAGACAGCGCCCAGGCCGCACTGCCATATGTAAAATCGCTCGGGATCAATCATGCGTCGGAGATTCACCTGCTTCATGTCATTGATGATATCGTGCACCATGAAAGCTGGTACGGTGAATTTGAAGAAGGGCATATGGAAAAACTCATGGAAAAAATGAGGAGCAGGGCGTCAGAAAGGCTCGACCAGATATGTGATAATTACCTGGAGGGATGCAGACTGTTTATAAAGCATGTTGCAGTAGGCGATCCCGCAGCGGAAATCCTGAAATTCATCAAAAATGAAAATATCGACAGTGTGGTGATGGCAAAAGAGGGCGAAAGCGGCAATTTCAGTTTTGGCAGCATCACGGAACGGGTTGTCAAGCATTCACCTGTTCCTGTGACTGTTATTCCCACGAAGAAATAGGAAAGAATTCGGATTCATTATCCCTGCCCTGGCCGATTTTTTGAATTGCGTACCATGAAGGGTGGATAGGCGGCTCTTTCGTTCCATGTCAGGAACCTTCCCTGATCAAGTAGTTTTTCCAAACGTTTCCGCAACGGCATTTGATCCTGACTTTCATATGCCCCTTTAACAGGGATCCATCCAGTTCTTTTGATTTTTTGCATCGCGGACAGGTAATGATGAACGTGTTGTCGGCAGTTACATATACTTTTTCCGGCGTTGAGTAGAGCCGGTTATTTTGATTAAGCTGTTTGCGGTTATGGTAGACTTTTATAAAGGCAACAATGGCATTTATATATTCCTCCCGGGATCCGGAAAATCGGACCCCAGTCAGATAAAAACCGGTCGTATCGGATTGACGGGTATTGACCAAACGGCCTTTTACCTGTAGCTGTTTTCCCTTCAAATCTGTTGCCACAAGAATAACAAAACAGCCAAACGTCGGGTTTCGCGTTTCCAGAAGCGTCCCTTTTTGACTCAGGTTCAGCGTCCTCCCCTTTCCATGCCCGACTTTTTCCATGTGCTTATCCAACAGAATGTAGCCGACCTTATTTACGGTTTCCACCCTGGGGCACACTCGTTTCTCATTATAGCGGGGTTGATTGTGCTGGCTGTCCATTTCGACCTGTCTTAATATACATATTTGAAAAACAAATAAAAAAGCCGCAATGCCACTATTGAAATGGCAATCCGGCTATCTTAATCGAATTATAAGCAAGCTCAGACGCAGCGAAGATCCGTGATTTTCCGTCCCAATTTTACAATTGGTTTGGCTTTTTCGTATGTTCATAATACTGCGAAACAATAAGGTGTCAAATATTTTTTTTCCTTGTATTTTTTTTCCTTGAAACAAATGCACCCGCGGCAATAAAACGGCAGGCGGAAGAAATTCCCGGATTTTTCGGAACCAAAAATTGCCCCGCTCTGCATCGAATAGGCGGGATAATAGTAGAGGAAGAATAGAATCAGGCAGCTTCTGCCATATGAATATTGATGGACCAGAAAAAACGGGTCATGTTTTCTTTTTGTTCAAAGCGGATATAGGTCTTTTGGATCAGATCGCTGAGCTGATCGCGCGTGAAGTCAATTTCAAGACCGCATTTTTCAGCAATGACATCGGAAAGGGAGGTAAGGGCCTCTTCAAAATCGCCAGACTGTAATGCGTATTCTTCAATCATGTCTTCGGACAGAATTTTATAAATCATCACCATGCGGTAATAACCTGCAATCTGGAGGTATTCACTGTCATTGGTCGTTTTTTGCCTGAAACGAAGATCCAGCTCGGCCCAATCGCGTGTAATCGCGGCTGTGGCTTTATCCACAAAATCCTTGATTTGCTGGGGCTCAAGACGGGAGGTCCGGACAATCACATGGTCAGCGTCATACAGATCCCAGTTATCACTCAAGATTTCAATATCATAATCCCCTGCATGCTCCCGTACCGTCGTGCCGGGAAAGGGTGCCAGAAAATGATACGCGTACAGGATATCCAGCTCCTTGCTGAAATGGTCCGAGTCCTGGAGGCTTTCCAGGGATTCTCCGGGCAGTCCGGCGATAAAGGACGCATGAGCGATAATTCCGGCTTGCTTGCATGCTTTCGCCGCTTCACGCGCCTGGTCAAGGGTGATCCCTTTGCGGACCCGCACCAGCATGTCGGTGTTTCCGGATTCAATACCAAAACTTACGGCGCGGCAACCCGCCTCTTTCATCCGTTTCAGGGTTGCCAGGTCCACTGTGTTGACACGGGCAAATGCGCTCCATTGGAAACGCAGGCCCCTTGCTTCCAATTCATTGCAGAACTCCGTGACCCTGGCTTTGCTGGCGGTGAACAGGTCATCGGCAATATTGATAATGTCGATGCCATAGGACAGGATGTTTTCAATCTCATCGACGACATTTCTGGTCGAACGGTGACGCACTTTATACCCCACCATTTTCCGCCCCAAACAGAAAATGCATTTGTTGGGGCAGCCCCGGCTGGTGATGATGCTCACCGGAAAACCCAGGGCCTGGTAACGGGACATGGGAAGAAGGTGACGGGATGGCAGGGGCAGATCATCAAGGTTATCCATAAGAGGCCGGGCTTCTGTGCGGATGATGGCGCCGTTCTCCTTGAAGGCGATGCCGCGGATGTTTGTCCATTGATCCCTTTCAGGAAGGACAGGGATCAGTTCAAATAAGGTCTGTTCGGCTTCACCGATTACCACAATATCGGTCTCCGGATAATCGGTCAGGGTGTTTTCCGTGTCAAACGATACGTGGGGGCCGCCGAACAGTGTGATCATCGATGGCTTGATCTGTTTGGCCGTACACAGGATTTCTGCCGCTTTCCTGTAATTCATGGTCACGGCCGTAGTTCCCAGCACATCAGGTTCGAAATCTCTGATATCCTTTTCCAATTTATCCGGGCTGTACTTTCTCACAATGTAGTCGAATATCCGCACCTCTGCCCCTGCCTTTTCACAGGCAGCAGCCACGTAGCATATACCCAGGGGAGGAGAAGGCGCTTCCTCAAGGGGATACGGCGGCGCAATCAGAGCAATCTTCATATCGTTCATTATCCAAAAAAGTTACTCAATCGGCTCATACATCGGGTACATAAGGGCCGGGCTCCTTTGTGAAAGGGAATAAACACGGTTCAGGAATTTTTGTCAACAGACAATACCCGTTTGATGATGCTTCTATGCTTCTTTCCGCAGATGTTGATTGCCGGGGATTCATCAAGGCGTCTGATTTTGTATGATTTTATCATACTATATTAAAAAATCATACAAATGGGCAGATTACTGTCGGTTCATGCGCTTGTTTGAATTTCGTTTTTCCGAAATCGAAATCGCTATCGAAATCGGTTTCCTCAAATCTACAGAACACGACATCTTCCTTTTGAAATACGGCAGTCATAAAGCTTTTCGTGTCCAAGTGACCTATTCTTTTCTTTCGATTACGATTTCGATTTCGATTATCCAGCAAAAAGATTGGGCCGAAAAACAATTTTGAGGTGGGTTCTAATTCAATCAAATATATTGTGGCATAAAAATTGCTGCTTTTAAAACCGGATAGAATTTAATTGTTACTACTCCCCAAGGGCTTTATACCCAAGGGAAACAGGATGAATAGAAACACGCTTATTCTTGGTGTAAATGATGGCAAAATTTTTTGTAGAACCTGACAACACAGTGAGCATTTCCTGCCCAAAATGCAAAAAAACCAAAAACCTGGACGTATCCCGTTTTAAGGGGCATATTCATGTGCGGATAAAATGTTCTTGTGGAAGCATCTCGGGCATTCAGCTGGAATACCGGCGACATTACCGAAAAAAAACGGAGCTGCCGGGATTTTATACGGTTATCTCAAAAGATGAAAAACCGGGGGTTTCGGGATTTATGACGGTCAATGACCTGTCGCGAAGCGGCTTGCAAATGATATTCGAAAATATTCCCCCTTCATTCTATGTGGGATGCTTCCTCAATATCATGTTTACGCTCGATGACAAAAATCAAACCCGGGTGGAAAGGAATGTGGAAATACGATACATTCAACCGCCCTACGTGGGGGCAATTTTCCACCGGGCATCTGACACGGACAACGTTATCGGCTTTTATCTGTTACGGTAGTTGTACTTTCCGGGCCTTCTAAAACATGTCGGATGGTCCCGGCGATTTCCTCTATGCTGATGGGTTTCATGATAAAGGCACGGATTCCTACTTTTAACGCCTGATCTTCACTTATGGACTGACTGAACCCCGTGCACAGTATAACTGGGATATCCGGCCGTATATGCAATAATTCCTGGGCCAGCTTGACCCCTGTCATCCGGGGCATGGTCATATCCGTTATAACCAGGTCAAATCTGTTCGGATCCGCTTTGAAACATTCAAGAGCCTCAAGACTGCTGGTCAAGGCGGATACTTGATATCCCAACTGCGTAAGGACCTGGCGGCCTAAATCCATAATGCTTTTTTCGTCATCAACGAACAAGACCCGCTCATTTCCCGTCGGTATCTTCTGCCTGATCGCATTCTGCGGCAGAATCTGTTTTTCAGCTACCGGAAGAAAAACAGCAAACGTAGACCCGTCCCCAAGTTTGCTTTGAACAGTGATTGCCCCGCCATGGCTTTTCACGATGCCATGCACTACAGAAAGGCCCAGTCCGGTTCCCTCGTCCGGCCCCTTGGTAGTAAAAAAAGGTTCATACAGCCGCTGTATCATTTCTTCAGGAATCCCGTGACCGGTATCGCTGACCGACAGGCAGACAAATCGGCCCGGCATCGTATCCGGATTTTTGTTTGAAAAGGCTTCGTCAAGGGTGACATCCTTCAGGCTGACATCGAGAACCCCCCCGGATTCACTCATTGCGTGCTGCGCGTTGGTGCAAAGATTCATCAATATCTGATGAATCTGGGTTGGGTCACCCAATACCATGGAATCACTCATTAGATTATGCCGGATTTCAATGGTGCTGGGCATGGATGCCCTGAGCAGTTTGAGCGCTTCACTGATGATCAACTTGACCCGTATTGTTTCCAATTTATTTTCTGTCTGACGGCTGAACGCGAGAATCTGCTTTACAAGGTCCCGGGCCCGGTATCCGGCTTTTAACACTTCTCCCAATTTTTTCTTGAGGCCCGCATTATCCAGAACTTCTTCCATTCCCAATTCCGTATAGCCGATAACCACAGACAGAATATTGTTGAAATCATGCGCAATACCGCCAGCCAGAGTGCCTACGGCTTCCATTTTCTGCGCTTGCTGGAGTTTTGCTTCCAGCTGTTTTTTTTCCTCTTCGGCCTTTTTCCTTTCGGTAATATCACGGGAAACCCCTAAAACACTATTGGGGAGATTGTCTTTTCCCCTGATGAATTTTGCGGTGATCTCAAGCCATATGACTTCTCCATCTTTACAGTATTGTTTCAATTCGATGGTTTTGGAACGATTCAGGTCGGCCGAGCCGGATTTGTCTTTTTCGATCTCTTCTTTTATTAATGCGGTTGCCAGCCGCAACGACTGGGGGGGGAAAATTTGTTCCGGACGCAAACCGATGAATTCTTCGGGTGTATACCCCAATATATTTTCAATTGAAGGACTGACGTACGAAAAGTGTACTGCAGACAGGTCCAGCACCCAGATGATGTCAGAAATATTGTCCGACAAAAGGCGGTAGCGCGCCTCACTTTCTCGGATTTTTTCGAAGGAAAGTGCATTGACAATGCTGATGGCTGTTTCCGAGGCAACACCCATCAGCAGGTTCATGTCGCTTTGCCGTAAATCCATTTTGGATCTGCTGTTGTCGACCGCCAGGATGCCAAGGGATTTTTTCTCATATACAATCGGAACACAGATGAGCGACTCGCCGCCCAACTCCTTTGCAAACTCCAGGCTTTTTTGAGAAAATGTATTTTCAATATCATTCAGATTTTTGATGAGAAACGGTTTTCGCTTTCTCAATGCGATGACAAAAAGCCCTTTGGAATCGGGTTTGTTAATGTGAAATTCAATGCTTCTCAGTAATTTTTCCTGGTCGCTGGTGTGCCCATATCCGCCTTTATAAATAAGCTTTGTTTCCTGCTTGTTCGTCAGCATGATCATGCCTCGATCAAAACCAAGACGTCTTTCCATCACGCCGGCCACTGTCTTGATAATCCGATCGACATCCCGGATGGTTGATGTTGCATGGCCGATTTCCTGCATCAAAAGGGCACTGTTATAACGCATGTTGCTTTCAAGCAAATGGTCCTGGGCCGCTTCTTTCTGGTTTTCGATTGTTTTGAGAAGCGCCTTGTTTTCCAGCCTTTCAAAATTGTAGCCGGTCAATACCGCAAAAAAAATGGCTATCAGCACGGCAATCGTCCAGAATTGCATCGGCAGAATAAAAAAAAGAACCCCGCAGGTTACAATGCTGCCAATAAAAAAATAGTTGCGTATCCGCTTCCAGAAATGAAGCCTCGAGAAGTGCCAGGAAATGATGTAACGGCAGCACGAATCGCCTTTGTGAATGCATTCTTTATGTTCGATGTTTGCGTACTTATCCGTAAACAGCTTGGTCACCGCTTCAAAGAAGCCCGATCGATTTTCACATTGATAGGGCTTTTCGACGATTCCCGGCGTAGGCGTCGCAATAATTTCAAAGACGTTGGACTTGATTTTCTGGGTTTTGATATTTGCACCGCGGCTGAACAGCGGGGACACCTTTTCCATTTGCTGATAGATCGTTGAAGGGGTCATTAAACCCAATATGTATTGCTTTATCGCGCCCAGAGCTTCAGAAGAAGCAAAGCGACCTGCATAACGGGCGATCTTTGGTTCTCCTGTCAGCTTGAGAGCGGCATCGTAAAAACGATCGACCTGTTCCTGCGTAAACCAGTGAGCCGGATCCTCGATCTCGTAGCTTTCAATCTGTGCTTCCTTGAGAACCGCATCCGGGCTGATATCAGGGAAATCTTTCTGAATGTACCCCAAAAAAACTTTGAGTATTCGACTATTATAGAGGGGTAGCGAGTTGTTCAGGGAGCTGCTCATGGTTTCATCTCGAGATCAGGACCTTTGTTTTTTTGAAACGCTGCCATTCGGTGTATTCCTCTACGAAAAAGCAGACGGTTGAAACAAAAAAAAAGAAATACTACGTTTGCAATCAAGCATGATTCCTCAATTATCAGACATGTAGATAACAATAAAGCAAAAATAGCATTTGCTTAAAAAAAAGAATTGGGTCTCATGCCGTCCTGAATCGGACGACATGATCCCGGATGGCTTTAAGAAAGAGAAAAAACGCTCGGTTGTAGTTGATTATAAAGCCCGGTCTTTGATGAATACGTGACCAAGTTTTCTCCTTTCCATCAAAATGGTCCGAAATTTGCGTGTTTTTTGGGAAGCGCAATGTATTCATCATAGAGAATCCTTCCCATGCACTCGTCGATGGACGTATCGGTATTCACGATGATATGCTGGTTCGAATGGATTTCCTCCAACGGCTCAAAGCTTTTGCGAAAGGCATCAAAATGGGCAAGCCGGGCATCGGAAAGCGAAGACCCGGTCTTTCTGGCTGCAAGACGCTCTTTGCGCAGCACCTCCGGGGCGGTGCATTCCACAAAAAAAATATTGGCGTCCATGTCCGCCGCCAGGCGCAGGGCTTCCCGGCGATAATGCCTCACGCCGAAGGTGGCGTCCAGCACAACGGAACTGCCTTTTTCGATGGCTTCCTGCGCCAAAAGCAGCATGCGGCCATAGGTAAGGGCGGTCACTCCTTTTGCATAGATGCCGTCTTCGAAGGCAAGATGGGAAAGGTCCGCGTCCGGGGATGCAAAATTTTGCTTACGGATCATATCCGATCGAAATACAGGGATCTGAAAAACTTCTCCCAGTTTTTCGGCAATGGTGCTTTTACCGGATGCCGGCAAACCGCATATTATCCAGAGAACGGGACGGGTGAACCGCCTGGCGTAGTCACAGGCAAGACTCAGGTACTTTTCAATTTCAGAACGCAGGCGTTCTTTTTCCGGCCTGGTCACATCTTCTTCCATTGCCCGGATGCAGTTCACCTTGAATCTCACCATGGCACGGTAGCATTTATAAAAATCAACCAGGGCGAACAGATCTGCGTCCCCTGTTCGCCGGACGTATTCGGCAAGCAGATGATTTGCCGTGTCGGCCTGATCCCGACTGTCCAGATCCATTGCCAGAAAGGCAAGGTCCGAAACAACATCCCCGTAGCGGAGAGAGGGGTTGAATTCAACGCAGTCAATGATCTGTATGCCATCATCAACAAAGTAGATATGGTCGGTCCGAAGATCACCGTGGCAGTCCTGAATTTTTTCAGATACGGCCCGCTTGTCAAACAGGGGTTTTCTTCGCTGCAGAAATGCCTTCATGGCTGCACGGACAATTGTAAAAGCGTCTGCGTCAAATAATTTTCCGGCAAACCGGGCGGTCTGTGCGAAATTTTCATCGCAATTGGCGGAAATAACCTCCCAGGTACCGAAACGATCCGCCTGATCCTTATTTTCCGGCCGGTCGTAAAATTTTACCAGCACATTCGCCAGCTCGCTGATTTCCTGCGGATGAATTTCATCGATCTCCAGAAGGCGCGCCATGGTGCAATTGTCCGGAAGCCGGCGCATTTTTACGGCATATTCCACCACAGCGCCCTCGCCCTCCAGATGATATGCGCGGCCGTCAAACGTAATGGGAATCACGCCCAGGTAAACATTTTGAGTCAGCCGGCGATTTAACGACACTTCCTGCTGGCAGAAATATTTGCGGTTTTCAAGACTTGCAAAATCCAGAAATTCCAGGTCGAGGGGTTTTTTGATTTTATACACACATTCACCGGCGAGAAACACCCTGGAAATATGGGTTTCCCGGATCTCAACGGTGTCTGCCGGATGCGGATAAAAATCCGGGTCCTGCATTTGTTTGAACAGTTCGGAGGAAGGATCGCCTGACATTATGATTCCATGATAAGCTACGCGTAAAAAAGCTATCCTTGGTGGGTGCGCCGCAAAAGATCGTTTACCGTTTTGACCGGATTGAAAGTAATTAACGGAACTTCAATGAAAACCGTATTCCAGTAAGCCATGGCGCCGTTCCACAAGCCGGGATGCTCCAGGGCTTTCAATTCGCGTCCGTCCTTGGACTTGCGGGAGATGAAAACCGCTTTTGTATCAACAAATCGCGACAGATCGTACGGCTCATTTTTTTCATTCCGCAAGCTGCACACGATGTCCACCGGGTTGAAATGCGTCAAATGCTTCATAATATCCTTCTGGGATGCAGACTCCGAATCGATCTGGGCGCTTTCCACGATCTGCATGGAAAGGCTTCCATCCGGAGATTTTACCCAGAACGGCCCCCCCCCGGCTTCCCCGGAACTCGGTACCATTCCGCACACCCTGAGTGGCCTGTCCAGCCTGTCCATAAGATACGGCCGGATTTTCTCCGCAGAACTGTTTTTGACCTGCTCGGAAACAGTGACGCCCAACTGGTTTTCAACAAACTGAAGGGCGGATGCAATTTCATTTTGACCGGCCTCGCTTCGGCGGATCCGTTCCCGATGGGTTTCAATCTCCTTTTCAAGGCGAAACAGGTATCCGGCCAGCACCTTTTTCCACAGAATCGTTTCCGGTTTAAAGGTGTCCGGCACCACGTTGTCGATGTTCTTTATAAATACGATATCCCCCTTACAGTCGTTCAGATTGCCGATCAGCGCGCCATGCCCCCCCGGCCTGAAAACCAGTTTTCCCTCTTTGTCCCGGAAAGGCCTGTTTTCCATATCCACGGCAATGGTGTCCGTATGTGGCTGCTGATGGGAAAAACGCACGTCAAAACGGACCTTGTATGCCTTCTCGAAGGAGGGGCCCTTTTCTTCCAGCAGAGAGGAAAAACCGTTTTCATGCTCGGGGGAAACGGTGAAATGCAATGAGCAGATCCCTTTTCCATCCGCAACATATGACGCCGCGTCCACCAGGTGTTCCCCGAATGCCGTTCGCGGACCTGTAGGGTAGCGATGAAACAATATCTGCCCCTTGGGCTTTCTTGAATAATCCAAACCCCTTTTCGTCAGGATATATGAAAGGATCTTTGTAAAATCGCCGGATTCACGCAAGGCGACGATGTCATAGCCATCGGATTTCATCTTTTCGGCCAGAACATCATAAAAAGCGAATTTTTCGATATTATCGATAAACGCCAAAACCTCTTCATATTCACCGTCTTTTTCAGCGGCACCCCTTGCAATAATATTTCTTTCAACCCGCTCATGGCCGCCGGATATTTTCAGCAGCGCCTTGAACATCCGGGTGGCGGCCCCGGAAGCGGGAACAAACTTGGTCAGGCGGCGGCCTGTCGCAGCCGCTTTCTCATAGAAAGCCGCATACTCATTTACCTCTTCCGCGGTAAGCCGGTGAATGCCGTCTCCTACCACACAGGGCCTGTCCAGGTCAGCATACGGTGCGCCGCTTTCAAAAACCTGAATTTGTTTTTTTACCTGATCTTCCGTCAGTCCGTGCGCCTGTATCTGCTTTCTGTCTTTTTCGTCAAACAATGTCTTTGACATTTCTTCTCCATGCTTTTGTTATAATAAGTATTTACGGCATCCGCTTTCCGGACAGCTACCCCTTATATGATTCCTTTTTTATACCGTATCTTTCCATGAGCTTGTTTAACTGGCGTGCACTGATGCCAGCGTCTTCGGCGGACTTTCGGACCCTTCCCCTGTTGGATTCCAGCAGCGCACGAATGTATCTTGATTCAAATTCACCGATGACCTTCTTCCTGGCATCTGAAAGCGTCATCGCCGGATCAACGGGAAGCAAGGCTTTCTCCGTAATTCCAGAAAACAGCTCCGACGGAAAACTCCGGGGCGTGAGTACATCGGATGTTTCCAGAATATATGCCCGCTCAATAAGGTTTTCCAGTTCACGGATATTCCCGGGCCAGTTATAATGAGTCATTGCGGCAATCACATCCCGGAAAATCCCGCGGATGGGCTTGGGCATACGGGCCTGCAGCCGCTTGAGCAAAATATCGGCCAGCAAGGGGATGTCTTCGGTTCTGTCCCGCAACGGCGGCATGTGAATAGGAAACACGTTGAGCCTGTAATACAGATCCTGTCGAAAACTCCCCTCTTCGCACATTCGGGCCAGATCCGAATTGGTGGCCGCAACGACCCGCGCATTGGTCGTCAGGATCCCCTCACCCCCGACTCTGGAATACGTTCCATCCTGAAGCACCTGGAGCAGCTTGACCTGTGCCGATGCGGATATGGTTCCGATTTCATCCAGAAATATAGTACCGCATCCAGCAATTTCAAATTTTCCCAGTTTTCTTTTTACGGCGCCTGTAAAAGCTCCTTTTTCATGCCCGAAAAGTTCACTTTCAAGAAGCGTATCCGGTATGGCGCCGCAATGAACGCTGATAAACCGGTTTTCATGGCGGGTGCTGAGCCGGTGAAGAAGCTTGGCAAGAACCCCCTTACCCGTTCCCGTTTCCCCGTAAATCAGCACGGTTGTCATTGTCGGGGCCACCGCCCGCAAGTTGCTGTACACGGCTTCCATAGAGGGGTTCCGGGTCTGCATCATTTCACCGGCTTCCACCTGCCAGAAGCTGTTTCTGAAGTAGTCGAGTTCGGATTCATTTATTGCATGGTTGTTAATGCGCCGCGCCACGTGGCTTACCTCCTCCACCGTAATGGGGGTGGTGATATAATCGCTTGCACCGGATTTGACCGCCTCCACGGCCATCCGCATGTCTTCCAGCGGCGTTATGACAACGATATCCATCCCGGGATAATAGGCCTTGAGCGCATCTATGGCCTCCCGGTAGGGTCGCCCGCCATTATGACGGGCCAGCAAGGCAATATCGGTCAATACCAGATCATACCTGCGCCGCAGCGATTTTTTCAGTGCCTTATCCATATCCGCTGCATGTTCCACAACATCGGCCGGATCGAAGGCTTTTTTTATTTTTGCGATATCATCCGCTTTTTTCGAAACCACAAGGATGTATTTCATGCCCATCAGCGTAAAACCACCACGGAAATCTTATCCAGACATGGAACCAATAATTCCGGTTTATCTTCAGAATCGGAATTATTGGTTCCCCTTTTTTGTCAAATCGATGTTCCTGCAACCGTAAATGGAACTGTAGTCCCGTAATTTCAGATATCGGAAAAGATCTACCCCTCTGCCTGCAAGTGCGCCGGCGAATGGAAAACATGCACATACGCCCGTGAATCTTGTAATTTTATCTTCTGCCAGAACCAGCCGTTGAACCATATCCGGTCATGGATTTTCGACTCTAAGAAGAACCTGGATATTGGCATATTTAATGCAGAGCAAGGCTGAAAAGGAAAACACGGCGCCTGGGTCAACAGTTGCCAGGGTTGCGTCGCGTGTGCGACAGCTTTCCCGGAATATAAATTATGACGCATTCACATCCATTTGAAAAGAAAAATAAAGGGGCACAATGACACGTTTGATGAAAGCCGTTGAAAAAGGAAAAAACATTCATCCAAGCGGCCGGCAGAAAATACTGGGGCCTGTAGCGGCACTGGAAGATCATGTACAGCCGGACTGGTGGCGAAAGATTTTCAACCCCCTCTACCTGAAAACCGACGCTGATGTAGTGAGCGATCCTGAAATCACGTGCCGGGAGATAGACCTGTTTCTCGGCATGCTCAATGTGAATGCCGATGACACGTTTCTCGACTTATGCTGCGGGCAGGGGCGGCACGCCCTTGAACTGGCACGCAGGGGCTACCGGGTGGAAGGGCTGGACCGGTCCCGATACCTGATCCAGAAAGCCCGGACCGAGGCAAAAAACCGGTTTCTTTCCGTTCGCTTCAAGGAGGGGGACGCCAGAAAACTTCCCTATGGACCGGACACTTTTGAAACGGTGATGATGATGGGGAACAGTTTCGGGTATTTTGACAATGAACACGATGACATCCGCATCCTTGAAGAAATCCGCAGGGTGCTCAAACCATGGGGACGCATTTTGCTGGATGTGACGGATGGACAGCACATGAAAGAGCATTTCCAGGCAAGAACCTGGGAATGGATCGGTAAAAAACTGTTTGTCTGCCGGGAGAGGTCTCTTTCTGCGAATTCACGACGCCTGATTTCAAGGGAAGTCATCACCGACGTGAGCAAAGGGGTGATTGCCGATCAGTTCTACGCGGAACGGCTTTATACGGGCGATGAAATAACAGACATTCTGAAAAAAGCGGGATTTGAAGACGCCACGAACAACGGCGACCTGTTTACGCAATCGATGCGAAACCAGGATCTTGGAATGATGGGCAAACGCATTGTCATTACTGGTCGGATCCGGAAGCAGTGGACGCCGAAAAAGGCGCAAAAAGACGCCAAACACGTTGTGGTTTTACTGGGCGATCCCCGAAAACCGGATCCTTTGAAACCGTTTTCGGTATTTGACGATGATGATTTCTATACGATCGATGCGTTGAAATCGGCGCTGCACCAGTTGCCCGGATATGTCTTTACCTATCTGTCGAACCACGACACCCTCATCGCGGATCTCCAGAAAATCGCGGGACGGCTCAACATGGCGGTCAACCTCTGTGATGAGGGATACGACAACGATCCCACAAAAGAACTGCACATTCCGGCGCTGCTCGACATACTCAAGATACCCTACACCGGGGCCGCATCACAGTGCCTGGCATTCTGCTACGACAAGTCCCTGGTCCGCGGGGTTGCAAAAGAGATGAACATACCGGTGCCGGAAGCGTTCCTCGTGGAATCCGAAGACACGTCCTTTCACCTTCCTTTTGACTTTCCGGTGATCGTCAAGCCGAATTTCGGGGACTCCTCTTTTGGAATCACCCGGGAAAGCGTCGCATGGACGCATGAACAGCTCATTTGCGCCATCACCATGATCCGGGAAAAGCTGGGATATGACAAACCGATCCTCGTGGAGGAATTTCTGGAAGGGAAAGACCTGAGTGTCGGCATCATCGGAAATCCGTTGACGTCGTACACGGTTTTGCCCATCACGGAAGAAAATTATGATGCAGTTCCCGATAGCCTGCCGAAGATATGCGGATACGAAGCCAAGTGGCTCCCGGACTCCCCGTATTACCGGATCAAATCCGTACCCACCCGCCTTGATGAAAACACGGAGCGCTTCATCACAGAATGCTGCATGAAGCTTTTTGAGCGACTGGGTGTAAGGGATTACGGGAGGTTCGACTGGCGCCTGGACAAAAACGGCAATCCCAAGCTGCTTGAAGTCAACCCGAACCCGGGTTGGTGCTGGGACGGACATCTGGCCAAAATGGCGGGGTTCGGATCGACCTCTTATGCGGAAATGCTCCAGGCGATACTGAACGCCGCGGAACAGCGAATCGAGCATGCCGGCATGTCTGCTCCGCAACAGGCAAGTCCGGTAATGGAAACGGCATGCATGACCGTGGCCTGTTAAGCGGATCCTTCATGCTTTCCCCCTTATGAATCCCATCGGCTTAGAATCCATATCCTGCCTGCTCACCGGACGTCAAACCAGCCAGACAGCATGCCGGTCGGCCATCTGAACGATCTTGGTGCTGACCCGCCCCATGGAAAAGTCTGAAACCTTAGACAACCCTTTGCGCCCCAGGATGATCGTGTCATAGCTTCCTTCTATGGCCTCCTGGAGTATGGCTCCCGCCCGGCTGCCGGAATCATCGATGATTTTCAGCGATACATCCTCCGGCCGGATTCCGCTTTGTTCAAGATGCGCCTTCATTTTCACGACCACATCTTCCATTTCCGCCTTTACATGCCGGATATCCGTGCTGGTCATCATAAAATCCGTGCCGGGCAGATTTCGTATGACGTGAATCAGGCCGATCTGGTGCCCGCGGCCCAACATTTCACCTGCAAATGTGACTGCCCGACGGGCATCGGATGAACCGTCGACTGCGATCAACACCCGATCGGAACTTGCCTTTTCTGCGGCAAGGATGATGGGGGCAAACGACATTTTCTGCAGTAGCTTGTTGGCAACGCTTCCGATGGGAAGGCCCGCAAGCAGCCCCATGCCCCGTCGGGTCATCACCACCGCCGCGTATTCCTGTCTTGCCTCGACCATGATATCCCTTGCAACCCCCAGTGTTAATTGCTGAATCCGGATTCTTACCTCCGCAATTCCCCCTTCTTTCAGTATTTTTTCGGCTTTTTCCATGTATTTGACCCGGTGGTTCTGCTGCCCGGACAACCAGGAACTGATATGCGCCTTTTCTTCAGCGCTTTCAGGCGTCCTTTCCAGGTCGAGATAACTCTGCGGGAGATGTGCGTATACATTAAAAAGCACTACCACCGACATTGCATTAAAACTTTTCACCGATGCCACGTAGCGGACAGCGTCAAGCGCCCGCTCTGAACCGTCCAGCAGTATCAGAAGCTTGTCCAGTCTTTTCATAACATACCCTCCGGCTCCGGCATTCGGGTGCGCACCCCGTTTTTGCCGTTCTTTTCGATTAAATGGCAGCGTACTCATAGCAGGCTGTGCAAAGCGAAAATGGTTAGAACCCATCTCAACATTCGGATTTCGTTTTATCCGCTTGTTTGAATTTGGTTTTTTCGGGATCGAAATCAAAACCGGTTTCTAACAATCCTTTGCATTTATCAATAGACATAATGCTCAGGAGGACCTCGTAGGGGCACCCCTTGCGGGTGCCCGGAATCTGGACACCCGCAAGGGGTGCCCCTACGGGTCCACATTCTGTGGCAATATTTATCGTGTCTATACAAGAATGCAAAAATTAAAATCCACAGAACACGACATCTTTTTTTAAAATATTCTTTTCTTCGATTGCGATTTCGATTTCGATCCAACAAATTGCGCCAAAAAACAATTTTGAGATGGGTTCTAAACAGTTGATAGCAACTTATATGCCACAACATCTGCTTCGTACCAGAATTGATCGCCATTGCCTCCCGGGCCCGGCAGCACCGCTTCAAACAGGAGGCTCCCCCATTACAAGCGCCGGGTTCTCTTTCTTTTTCCGAAGACCGTTTCATGCTTTTTCAGGCGGAATGTGATTATAATTTTTACAAATTGAAAAATATTTGATCATGGAAAGGGATTGATCCACCCGTAAAAAGTCCTGATCAGACGACTTCGTAAAAAGTTCAAGATCAAGGCTTGCGCGATCCCGAAGAATGCAGCGTACTTAGCGTACGTGTATGTCTACAAGGCGTAAGCCGCAACTTCTGAGGGATCGCGCGTAACGCAGATATTGGACTTTTTGCGCAGTCGTCAAGGGATTGGCGTTTGTTTTGAAAACCTGTTCAAGAAAAGATGAGTGTTGCAATTCCGTCAAAAATCATCGACATTGGAAAGGACAAGGAAGGAACGAAATAAAATGGGATCATTTTTATGGCAGCCCGCCCTATAGCGCGAAAACTTCACATCAAAGGCATTGTCCAGGGGGTAGGCTTCCGCCCGTTCATTCACCAATTGGCCCGCCGCCACCAGCTTGCCGGCCGCGTTGCGAACACCTCCTCCGGTGTAACGGTTCATGTTGAAGGGGCACCCCTGGCCATCGAGACGTTTTGCCGGGAAGTAATGATCCAAAAACCGATGCCGGCCCATATTACAGATATCGCTGAATATGATGCCGATTATGAAGGGCTGCTGGAGTTCACGATTTCCGCAAGTCAGCAAAAGACAAATCGCAGCACCCTTGTATCCCCTGATATCGCAACCTGTGATGACTGCCTGAAAGAGATGTTCGATGCGCATGACCGACGCTTTCACTATCCCTTCATCAACTGCACCAATTGCGGTCCGCGCTATACGATCATTGACGATATTCCCTATGACAGACCATCCACATCCATGAAGCATTTTACGATGTGCGACGCATGCCGCACCGAATACGAGGACCCATCCAACCGGCGCTTCCATGCACAACCCAATGCCTGCCCGGCCTGTGGTCCCCGGGTAAGTCTGCACGATAGTGCTGGTCGCACAATGGATGGAAACGACCCTGTCGCCGAGGCCGTCCGTCTGCTGAAAGCCGGACAGATTGTCGCCATAAAGGGCCTGGGCGGGTTTCATCTTGCCGCAGATGCAACAAACAGCGAGTCGGTGCAAACGCTTCGGCAAAGAAAACGCAGGGAGGAGAAACCTTTTGCGCTCATGTCCCCGAGCCTGACGCAAATCTGGCAATACGCCATCCTGACACCGGAAGAACAGGATTTGCTGGCATCACCTGCGCGCCCCATCGTGCTGGCAAGAAAACGAGAGCCAAACCCGATCGCCAGTGAAGTCTCCCCCAAAAACAGATACTTCGGGGTCATGCTGCCGTACACTCCCCTTCATCATCTGATCATGTCGGCTGGCTTTACCGCCCTGGTCATGACCAGCGGCAACCGCAGCGAAGAACCCATCTCCATTGACAATGATGATGCGATGTCACGGCTCGCCGGCATCGCCGACGCTTTTTTGATGAACAACCGTGAGATCTATTTACGAAGCGACGATTCCATTGTCTTTCATGCAGCAAGAGATAGGCGAATGATCCGTCGGTCCCGGGGCTTTATACCGGCCCCGGTTTTTTTAAAGAACAAAATCCCCCAGATTCTTGCCTGCGGGGGAGAACTGAAGAATACGATCTGTCTGACAAAAGGGGATCACGCTTTTTTAAGCCAGCATATCGGCGACATGGAAAACGCCCGAACGCTTGATTTTTTCCACCTGACCGTGGCACATATGAAGCGCATCCTGGACATCTCACCGGTTGCCATCGCGTTTGACCTGCACCCGGACTACATGAGTTCGCAATATGCATCGGCCCAGACGGATATCGCGCAGATTCCCGTGCAGCACCACCATGCCCACGTCGTTTCCTGCATGGCGGAGAACCATCTCGACGGGGAGGTGATCGGGCTGTCATTCGACGGGACCGGTTATGGCACGGACGGCTGCATATGGGGCGGGGAAGTAATGATCGCAACCCATGGCGCATTTGACCGGGCTGCCCACCTCTCCTATGTACCCATGCCAGGCGGAAGCGCTGCCATAAAAGAGCCATGGCGCATGGCAGCCGCCTATCTGATGGATGCCTATGGAGAAGACGGTTTTGCGGATAACGGGCTGCCCGTGTTTGACGATTTGCCGGAAAACACGACCCATCTGATCGCAAAAATGATTTCACAGGGCGTCAATTCTCCCCTCACATCGAGCCTGGGGCGTCTCTTTGATGGCGTGGCAGCGATCACGGGCATCCGGAAGCATGTCCGTTTCGAAGGGCAGGCCGCAATGGAGTTGGAAATGGCAGCAGCAGACAATGACAGGCCCCTGCCTCCGTCCGAAACATACCCCTACCTCCTGCCGCCAGACGGCAGGGGATCAATTCCGGTCCATCCGTTGATTTCAGGCGTTGTCCGGGATATGCGTGAAAGGGTATCCGTGCCGGAGATCAGCACCCGGTTTCACTGGACCATCATTTACCTGTTTGCCGATTTGTGCCGGCAGCTTCGCGAAAAAAACGGTTTGCACCGGGTGGTGTTGAGCGGCGGTGTCTTTCAGAATGCCATTTTGCTCAAAGGATTGACCCTTATGCTGGCACAGCAAGGTTTTTCCGTTTACACGCATAAGGTTGTGCCCTCAAACGATGGCGGGCTATCGCTTGGCCAGGCGGTTGCAGCGGCCGCAATCATAAAAACCCATAGCGTACAAAATTACAGGAAATCCCCTTGAAGCCCAATGCGCATTATCAAAACCCGGCACTATGCCGAAGCCTTGCAGACCGCATTGCAGAGATGGCCAAAGGGCAGATACGCATCATGGAGGTCTGCGGCACGCACACGGTCTCCATATTCCGCCACGGCATCCGTTTCCTGCTGCCGGAATCCATCCTTCTTGTTTCCGGGCCCGGCTGCCCGGTTTGCGTTACGGATCAGCGCGATATCGACGCCTTCATCAAACTGGCGGGACAGGATAATACGATTATCCATACTTTTGGTGATTTGATGCGTGTGCCGGGATCATCCTCATCCCTTCAGAAAGAAAAAGCGGAAGGGCGTGACATCCGGATCGTATACTCTGCAACGGACGCCATAGATACGGCAATGGTCAATCCGACAAAGCAGGTGGTCTTTGCAGGGGTGGGCTTTGAAACCACAGCCCCCACCATCGCGGCCTCCGTTGTTGCGGCAAAACGTATGGGCATTGACAATTACAGTATTTATTGCACCCATAAACGAGTGCCCCCCGCGCTGGATGCGCTGGCAAGTGATCGGGATATGCATATCGACGGATTTTTGCTCCCGGGCCATGTTTCCGTAATTATCGGCAGAAAAGGCTATGAACCTTTCTTTCAAAAGTACCGCATCCCAAGCGCAATCGCCGGATTTGAGCCCGTGGACATACTGGTGGCCATTCTCCGTTTGGTGGAAATGATAACAGAGGGTTCCCCGGCGCTAATAAACGCATATCCCCGGGCGGTACCCGAAAACGGCAATGCAACGGCCCGCAAGACCATGGAAACGGTATTTGATACCTGCGATGCCAGATGGCGGGGTCTTGGGTTGATCCCCGGAAGCGGACTGGCCTTTCGGGACGAATATGCGCATTTTGATGCCCAAAGGCGCTTCGGGATAACCTTTCCTGAAACATGCCTTCCTTCCGGATGTCTGTGCGGCGAAATCCTGACCGGGAAAATCACCCCGCCGCAATGCCCGCTCTATAACAAAGCCTGCACGCCTATTGATCCGGTGGGCCCCTGCATGGTTTCAAGCGAGGGCACCTGCGCGGCCTACTACAACTATGCCGCGGGGGATGACGGATAACATCAGCGGAAAGGACCCCAGATGAAAAAAGACCGTATCCTTCTTGACCATGGAAGCGGCGGCAGGATGGCAAACCGCCTGATCGCCGAAATGATGCTTCCGCTATTTAACAACCCCATGCTTTCGCGGCTTGACGATGGCGCCTCTTTTGATATCCCTGACGGGCGGATGGCTTTTTCCACAGACTCTTATGTGGTTGATCCCATTTTTTTCCCCGGCGGCAACATCGGGGATCTGGCAATTAACGGCACTGTAAACGATATTGCCATGTGCGGGGCTGTGCCCCTCTACCTGAGTGTGGGTCTCATCATTGAAGAAGGCTTTTCCATTAAGGATCTGGAAGCAATCCTGCGATCCATGTCCGTTTCGGCGGAAAAAGCCGGGGTAAAAATCGTCACCGGGGACACCAAGGTGGTTCCCAGGGGAGCGGCGGATAAAATATTTATCAATACGTCAGGCATCGGGCAAATACCGGAAGGCGTGAACGTCTCGGGGGAAAACGCGCGACCCGGCGATAAAATCATTGTCAGCGGCACCATCGGCGACCACGGAATCACCATCTTGCATCAGCGGGAAGGGCTTTCTTTTGACGCGCAGATGAAAAGCGACAGTGCGCCGCTGAACCACCTTGTCGCCCGCATGCTCAACATCACAAAAAATATCCATGTCTTACGCGATCCCACCCGCGGCGGCGTGGCAACGGCCTTGAACGAGATTGCCGCGAAATCCAATGTCGGCATTCGAATCAGGGAATCGGACATACCCGTCAAAAAAAACGTGGCCGGATTTTGTTCGATCCTCGGCCTGGATCCGCTTTTTGTGGCAAACGAGGGGAAGCTTATCGCCTTTGTTGAAAAACAGCATGCCGACGACGTCCTCAGGACAGTCAAAGAAGATCCCTGCGGCCGGGATGCGCGCATCATCGGCGAGGTGGTTTCTCTGCATTGCGGCAAGGTGATCATGGAAACGGCCATCGGCGGCGAGCGCATTGTAAATATGCTCACCGGCGAGCAATTGCCCCGCATTTGCTGAGAGCAAATTATTTTTTTGGTATCTTGGAATCAACGATGGTAAAAGAATCAGGACGTATCATCAGCAGTGCGTTCATTTTGAACCGGCGCCGGATTCAAGACCGTTGCGGGACGATATTGTCAATGATCACGGACAATAGCAGCCGATCACGTATCATTTGAGATTTTCGCTTCATGTGGCTTCACTTCACACTGACCGCAATCGGTTTCGCGATGCTCTACGCAGGGGCGGAATGGCTTGTCAAGGGCTCCGCCAGCCTTGCCAGACGACTGGGCGTCTCCCCGATCATTATCGGATTGACAGTGGTGGCTTTTGGCACATCCGCACCGGAGCTGGTCATCAGCGTGGCCTCTTCACTTTCCGACCGGTCAATGATCGCCGTGGGGAACGTGGTGGGAAGCAACATATGCAACACCACGCTCGTACTGGGTATTGCTGCGCTTTTGATGCCGATCCCTGCAGACCGGTCGGTGGTCCGGCGGGACATCCCCCTGATGCTTGCCATTTCGCTGTTCCTGGTGATTCTTTCCATCAATTCCACGATAACACGGATCGAAGGCCTTGTTATGTTTGCGGGCATCATCGCCTATATCGGCTTTAATTATTCATTGTGGAAGAAATCACAGGCCGGTGAAAAGGGGGAAGCAGCTGACATCTACAAGGATGCGGAAAAGGCCGCCGTGATAGATTCGGGGCTCACACAGGGAATTTTGATCATTGCGGGCATTGCCTTCGTGGTCATCGGCGCCCAGGTGCTTATCAATTCCGTGGTTGCGATTATGGAAAGCATCGGCGTAAGCGAAAAGTTCGTCGGACTAACCGTGGTCGCATTCGGGACCTCCCTGCCTGAACTGGCGACATCCGTTGTGGCCGCCCTGAAACGGGAAATGGACATCAGCATCGGCAACCTGGTGGGCAGCAATGTATTTAATATATTAAGTGTATTGGGCGCCGCGGCCATGGTCCGGCCCATTGTCATTCCCGGAGGTTTCATGGAAAGCGGCATGTTTATCGATTACGGCGCCATGCTGCTTGCCGGTATTATCCCGTGGCTGCTCATGCAAAGGGATTATACCCTGCACCGGTCCGGGGGGGTGATACTGCTCACCATGTACGTGGGTTATATCGGATACTTGGTGCAGGCGGGATAAACCAGGTGCAGGCGAGAAATCGGTTCTAAAGGGATTCAACAGGCACAAGCTTTTTTACTTCATTGATCAGGGAAACCGGGTTTGCGATTTTCTCCACAAACCCATCCGCCGATCGGTAAACAGGGTCTTTCGCGTACTCATCATAAGGGGAATATACAATCACGGGAATTTTCGGCTCCCGCAACACTATTTTTCCCATCACCGTCTTCCCGCCGGAAAACGGCAGGTCCGGATCCAGCACCAGCAGGCACGGGGCCGGATGCGCATTGATTTTTTGTATAACCTCATCCGCGCTTCCGGCGCCATACACATCAAAGCCCGCATCGAAGAATTCGGCACTCAAAAATCTCAGGATACGCGGGTTGGCGTCGGCAATAAGGATAAGCGGCTTTTTCATTCGTATCGGCTTCCCGTCGTAAATCAATATAGCATAGCGTAAGCAAGCAATATACCATCATGACCGGCGGTGAACCGATCCGGTATTTTTCCCGGCAATATCCCTGTTTCAAAATTTTTCCGGCTTCCTCCCCAAAGGGCCGCTCAACAAAAATGCCGCCTTTTTTTACATCATGTAAAATTCTCTGTACGCCATGACAATGGCTCCGGTTTTATTCCTTCACCCTGGTTTCGAAAAAAAGCCTGTATTTCTCTATTTTCGATTGAAGCGTCGGGCGTGTCAAGCCAAGCAGTTTCGCCGCCCGGCTGCGGTTGCCGTCCGTAATACGAAGGGCTTCTCCGATGATGATGCTTCCGAACCGGTCCAACATGAAATTAAACAGGTCCGGACTTTCCCCTTTAGACAGCGTTTCCCGAACCCATTGCTGAACAGCCGTTTCCATATCCGGGCTGTCAGGGATTGCGCCACTATATGCCTGCTGGCGGCTTGAGTTTGAAATCACACGGCTGAACGCCTCCGGTCCAATGGGATATCCGCGGCTGAAAATCACCGCTTTTTTGATACTGTTTGCCAGCTCCCGAACATTTCCCGGCCAATCGTACGAATCGAACAACAGGGCGGCTTCCCTGCTGATACCGGGGTTTTCCATGCCCATTTCATGGGAATACATGGATAAAAAATAGTCGCACAGGAGAGGGATATCCTCTTTTCTTTCCCGCAGGGGGGGCAGTTCGATCGTCACCACTTTCAAACGATAATACAGATCGTCTCTGAAGGACTCTTCATCTATGGCCTTTTCGAGGTTGCGGTTCGTAGCGGCAATGATGCGAACGTCCACGGGTATCGGGCTTTGCCCGCCCAGTCTCTCGATACTTCGCTCCTGCAGAAGCCGCAGTATCTTCGCCTGGACCGGCAGGGGCATATCGCCGATTTCATCCAGAAAAACGGTCCCTCCGTCCGCTTGCTCGATCTTTCCGACCCGCCGGCCTGCAGCGCCGGTAAAAGCGCCTTTTTCATAACCGAACAACTCGCTTTCAAGCAACGTTTCCGGGATGGCAACGCAATTGATCACCAAAAAGGGTTTTTCTGCCCGCCTGCTGTGCTGGTAGACCGCCCTTGCCACCAATTCCTTTCCGGTCCCGGATTCACCGCGTATGAGAACCGTGGCATCGGTCTGGGCAACGCGACCGATGGACTTGTAGACCGTCTGCATGGCTCCGCTCTTTCCGATCAGGGCATCGGCTTCGAAACTTTCCGGTCCTGCATTCATGCGCACCCGTGAACGCATCATCCTGCCGGCTTCCAACGCCTGGGCGATCAGTTTCAAAATACCCGGGATATCAAAAGGTTTCAGTATATAGTCGTAGGCGCCCTGTTTTGTGGCCTCGATGGCCGTCTCGGTCGTCCCGAAGGCCGTCATGATGATAACCGGCAGCCTCGCATCGATCTCACGAATCTTACCGAACGCTTCCATCCCGCTGATTCCCGGCAGACGAACATCCATAACCATCAGATCCGGCTTTTTCTGCGCTGCAGATGCAATGGCCGCCTCCCCCGATGAGGCCGTCCGCACATCGTATCCTTCCTCTGCCAGCAGTTTTGCAAAACTCTCAAGCAAGCTGCTGTCATCGTCAACAATCAGTATTTCACTCATTTTTTCATATATCCCTGACAATCGGAAGCGTTACAAAAAACGTGGTGCCTCCTCCCTCGGTTGATTCAAATGTCATGGCCCCGCCATGCTCGTTTACGATCCGGGCGGCGGTAAACAATCCCAGCCCTGTCCCCTCGGGCTTTGTGGTATAAAACGGCTCCATGATAAGATTTGCGGCTTCTTCGGATATGCCCGGACCGTTGTCTGCAATTGCAATCCGGACGACCGGGCCGATCTCTTCCGCAAACGACTTGTATCCTGAAATAATGATTCGCCCGCCATCCACCATCGCCTCACAGGCATTGATAATCAGGTTGACAAAAACTTCTTTTATCAATTCCGCATCCGCCGGCACAAAAGGCAGTCCGTCCTGCATCTCCTGCACAGCTTCCACGCCGCTCCCTTCGAGCCGGTATCGAAGCAGATCGATCGTCATATTAACGATTCCGGCGATATCGACGTACTGTTTTTTCAGCTTGTGCGGCCGGGAGAACTCGAGAAAATTCCTCAGGATATTGTCCAAACGGCGCATCTCTTCGGCCACCACGGATAGATCTTCCTGCTGCTTTTCATTCATTTCCAGGTTTCGCTGCAGGGAAAAAAGACGCATATTAATGGATGTCATGGGATTCCGGATGCTGTGGGCCACCTCGGTTGCAAGGTTGCCGACCAGTGCCATTTTTTCCGAATGCATCAGAAGCGTTTTGCTGTGGGTGAGTTCCTTGCGGGAACTTTCGATGTCGCTGACAAGATTCTGGAACCGCCTGCCCAGGGCTGTTACCTCGTTTTGCGATTTTTCATCTCCCTGGTCTGTGCTTGTCAAGCCTGCGATTCTTCGTATGGGACCAATCACCTGAAGGACAAGCAGTATGCCGAAAACCGCCACGAGAATAAGGGACGTAGCCAGAAAAGACACCACCATGTAGTTGGCACGGATTGTTTTCTTCTGGCTTGCGTCCATTATACCGGATATCTTTTTTTCAATCCGTACATTATATTCATTTACAAGCGCGTTTAACTCGAAAAACAACTCACGAACTTCCCAGTGCCTGCTTTCGCCAAGAGCCCTGTTTTCCCCTTCATAGAGACGGATCACGTCGTCCTTCATGCGGATATATTCCCGGTTTTTGCTCCGGATTTGGGCAAAAAGAGCGACATGGTCCGGGTCTTTATCCACAGATAAAGCCTTTTCCAGCCAGTCATCAAAGGCTTTTCTGTAATGGGAAAGTTCATGAAGCCATTTGGGATCTGAATCCAGGTAGTAATACGTTGCATACCCCTTGTGATTGGCAAGTGCGCTTTGCATTTCCAGCGCGGCACTTTTGGCGGCCATGTCATTGATGATGAGTTCGTTTATAATTCCCTGGGAAGACATGGTCTGCCATATGGAAACAATACCCATAATCAAGATGATAAGAGACAATAAAGCCAGATGGATGATGATTCTGGATGACAGCCCCACCCTGGAAGTCAGTTTCATGGCCTTATCCAATCATCAATGCATTCATGACACCGCCTGCCGCAGCTGGGCAATCTGGCGGGAAATCGCCACGAGTTCGCCATTCTCATCCCAGATTTCTCCGTCTTCCTCTAAAAGGCCGCAATTGATAAACCGGGTTCGAAAGCGGCATTTCAACCAGCGTGTTTGAGGTATATGCCTAATATTAATGGAAATTTCAAGTGTGGGAACCCATGCCATCATCCCCTGGCTCGCCAGAACCGCAGGGGGAAATGCGTCCGCTGCCATGGCGATTGCGCATATGTCAAACGGCCGCGCTTCCCGGAAGGAAAACCACCCCCTGTTTTCAGAAACAGGGCTCAGCTTGTTCTCCATCCATCCCGCACAGGATGGGTCCAGGCGCACATCCGCGTTTTCATACATGGTATATTTCGGGAGAACCGGAACCGGAACACATTTCTCAGGCCCCGCCATTTCCGGCGGTGGTGCTTCATACCGCTTGACAAGGCAGTTTTCGGGTTCATCGGCAAATGTCGCAAGCATACGCATTTTTTCCCGGCCCTGCTGAAGCAGTCTTGCTTCCATACGGCAAAATTGCCTCGATTGCGCAATTTCCCAGATAGAAAGATCCGCTTTGCCGGGTTGGCAACGGGAAATAAAGTTGGCTGTCAATACCGGGGTATGCCGCTTTGCGCTGCTTTTAAGAAGACCCGCAGCGGCAACGGCCACTAAGTACCCGCCGTTGGGATTACCGTTAATCGACCAGTTGTCGGTAATCCTCCCGCTTAAGATGCCCGCCGCTTGCTCTTCAAATAAAGTATCTGTGTCAAAAAGATGCATAACCGTCCTGAATGTTATAGTATCCGATAAACAATTGAAAAAACACCCATAATTAAAAAAGTAGTCAATTATGATGAACCCGTAAAAAGTCTGGACCAGACGACTTTGAAAAAAGTCCAAGATCAAGGCTCGCGCAATTTTTTGAAGAATTGAGCGTACTTAGCCGTACGTGAGATTCTTCGAAAATTGCGCGTAACGCAGATATTGGGCTTTTTGCGAAGTCGTCAATTATGTTTTTAGCACAGGAAAGCCAAAGCGGCAATACAGTGGCAGGCAAAAGTATTTTCCGCAAATAATTTTTTTGACGTATCGCTGTTGTCTATAGTAGATATGGAAAATCATAACACGATTGCCGCAGATATCAATCAGCCGGTCAATCCATGGCTTTCAACGGCGTATCCAGAAGTTATGCGCTTCAGGAATAACGCTTTCAGGGGTCTGGCACAGGAAAGGGACAGCGTTCATGAAACCGTCCATGAAAAGGACTGCCGGATATATCGCTTTTCTATATGCCGCTGTCGGCTGTGCATGGATTCTACTGAGCGATCTTGCGGTTGAATCGATTGTCAGGGATCCGGCAATCATCATTCGTTTGCAGATCTACAAGGGTTTTGCCTTTGTTCTACTTACCGCCGCAATGCTATACGTGATTTTACGACGCCGGTTGGTGGCCGTGGAAAATGCGCAAAAACATCTTGAACAATTCAAATTCATCGTAGAACATGCCGGACAGGAAATTTACCTGGTAGATAAAAACGGTAACATCGTCTATGCCAACCATGCTGCAGCAAAAAGCCTGGGATACACAGCAGATGAAATGGTCCGGATGTCCCTTTCGGATTTCGATCAGGTTTACGGCCCCCCGTTTGAAGCACACTTCGAAAAATTAAAAAAAGACGGCGTTATTTCCCCTTTTGAGACAACACACATGGCCATGGACGGCACCTTGATACCCAAAGAGATGCGATCGGTGTTCCTGCACATGGGAAAAGAGGATCTCATATGCGGCTTCGGGTTCGATATCACAAGGCGCAAGCAAAATGAAGAGGCCCTGATTGCTGAAAAAGAACTTCTGGCGGTAACACTTGCAAGCATCGGCGACGGTGTTATCACCACGGATGTTGCGGGAAATGTCACGACCATAAACCAGGTAGCCGAATCCTTGACCGGGTGGACACAGGAAGATGCCCGGGGGCGGAAAATAACGGAAGTATTTGACATCATAGACGGCGCTTCGGGAAAACGTTGTCCCAACCCCGTGGAAACCGTAACTGCGTCCGGTCAAACGCAGACCCTTTGTGAAAACATCATCCTGATTTCAAAGGAGAAAAAAAAATTTCTTATTGCTGATTCAGGCGCCCCCATTACAGACAGAAACAACCAGTTGATCGGCGTGGTGCTGGTATTCCGGGATATCACCGAAAAACAGAAACTGATCGAAGCGGCGCAGAATACCGACAAACTGGAATCCCTTGGCCTTCTTGCAGGGGGTATCGCCCATGATTTCAACAATCTGCTGGGCGGAGTTTTCGGCTATATCGAATTGGGAAAATTGAAAAACACGGATCCAGAAGCGGCAAAATTGCTGGACAAGGCCCTCGATGCCATTGAAAAAGCGCGTTCTCTGACACGGCAGCTCCTCACTTTTGCACAGGGAGGTGATCCGATAAAAAAACAGCAGCTTCTATATCCGTTCATCCAGGAAACAACGACATTTCTTCTTTCCGGCACAAACATCTCATACCGCTTCGATGTTGCAGAGGATCTCTGGCCCTGCTATTTCGATGAAAACCAGATACGGCAGGTCATCGAGAACATCATTACAAATGCATGCCAGGCCATGGTGAATGGCGGCATTCTGGAAATTTCTGCAAAAAACAAGGTGATGGGAAAAAGCGCAGCGGCTTCCGCCACAGACCATTATGTCGAAATTTCCATAAAAGACGATGGTATGGGAATACCTCGCAATATTTTGCCCCATATCTTCGATCCATACTTTACCACCAAGGCAAAAGCGCACGGCATAGGACTTACAACCTGCTTTTCCATCATCAAGCGCCACAACGGTTTTATGGATGTAACATCCGAATCCGGCAAAGGAAGCACGTTTCACATATACCTTCCCGCTGCGGATCTTCCGGGTGAAAAAACGGCTGTTCAAGCGGATAAGCATCTGGTCTGAGCAGTATGTACAAAACCTGCTGCTCACATGTTCCAGAGGGGCAATTTTGTCTTTCCGTCAATCGCTCTTTCCAGGGTCGGCCCTTCGAGAATTTCGATAATGCACTCACAGGCAAAAACGGTCGTTCCCACTGCCAGGTGCCCACCAAAGGCCTTCCCTTCTTTATCTCCCAATACGACATGGGCATGAACCATTGATTCGCCGTCTTTTATGGAAACATTGCCCGCCAGTGAAAGTATCTCCAATGGCTGGTCAATCGTGAAGAACTCGTATTCATGGGTATCCTGGTTATAAAATCCAAGACGCGCCCCGCTTACCGCGCCGATCGCCTCCACCCGGCCCATCTGGATATCTTCTTTCCGGCATATCTCCGTTATTTCTTCTAAAAGGTCGGCGCCATGTTCCAACCTGCCCATTATCATATGCCCTGCCCTGTATTTTTTCATTTCAGCCATGCGTGTTCTCCTCTTTTTATGATGAAACCCGGGAATTCATCCAACAATATTATTTTCGCAGGCAGATAAAAAGCATCCTCAAAATTCGAATTCGTTCCATCCGCTTGTTGAATTACTAATTTTTTCATTCTTGTATAGACAAATATTTCCACAGAATAAAGGCCCGTAGGGGCACCCCTTGCGGGTGCCCGGAATCAGGGCACCCGCAA
>JAABUA010000109.1 GCA_011389515.1 Desulfobacteraceae bacterium | reverse complement strand
CCGATTATATTGAGAAATATCCCCATGGAAAGAAAACAGAAGAGGTAAGAGGGATGTTGGCCGATATGAGCGGCGAATATTATATTTTCGTAAAAAATGCCCTTGAAAATATGGAAGAAAAAAAGGACTGGCAAGAAAGCATAAAACTGGCCCAAAGCTACATTGATCTTTATGACAACAGCCACGCGGACAATCTGAAACCGGAGCTGGAACGCTACCAGCAAAACCTTCGATTCGAGCGGATTTTTCAATCCCTCCGGCAACAAGCCCGGAACCTTGGACATGACCACATCCAGGCGCTGCAGGTATACACCAATTACCTGCAGGCATATCCGGACTCCCCGATCAAGGCCCGCATTGACGAAGAAATTGAAAAATTACGTGAGCATATCCGGCAGAAGGAAGTACAAGAGACGCAGGATCAGTTGACAGAAATGATCAGGGCTTCCGGAGGCAGGTTTGTGGAAAAAGGCGACGGCGCAGCAGCAGATACCGAAACCGGCCTCATGTGGATGCTGCTTGACTCGGATAGTACGGGATTTCAAAACTGCATGACCTTTGATGCGGCGGCAAGCTATGTCGAAGACCTTACCACCGGAGGCTATGCAGACTGGCGGCTGCCCAAAATGAGCGAACTTGCCGGCATCTATAAAAAGGCCCCGGCGTTTCCGGTAATAAAGGAAAAATGGTACTGGTCTGCAGACAGCTACTCAAGCTATTCAGAAGGATGGTACAGAATTGTCGACACCATTACCGTTTTCCCCGACGGGACAACGGCTGAATCAAGGCGGGATTCCCGCGAATGCGGCGTAGTCAAGGCCGTCCGCAATCAATAATCAGTGATATCTGCCGTAATGGCGGGTTCATCAAAAACCGACCGGTGCAGCCCCCTGATAATGGGTTCAAGGAATTCCACCTTGTTTGAAGCAAGAAGAGCATCAAGGTCGCTGCGGTCCATAGGGTCGGATATTCTTGCAGCCTCTTCCCGAATAGTTGTTTGCAGTTCATCCGGATCCGTTGCGGCCCTGAAGATGCGTGCGAAGGAAACACGAAGAATCGAGGTGCGCGGAATTCCCAGGCCATCCATTGCCTGTCTGAACATTTTTGAATCCACGGATTCAAAAATGTCAACGGCATTCTCAAGATCCGCTTTCTTTTCCTTGCCTGCATCATTCGGCCCGACAGCCTTTTTACGAGAGGGCCGGGTGTCGACGATGTCCCCATCGAGCATGAAAAGCCGGGCGTAATAATAATACTCCCCGGAAATACATCTTGAAAATGTAAAATCTTCCATGTCCCAGGAATTTCCCAGGCCGTCCCGGAGGGTTTCACTGACGTCCTGTATCACACGGATGCGCTTTCCTTCCTCTTCAACAGGCAGTTTCAGCCTGACGCGCAATTTGCTCGCATCGAATTTCAATGCATAGATATCGACGTTTTTGCCGCTGAGCGTTAACCGGATCCCCTTTTCTATTGCCTTTACCGGGAATCCCCGGGAATGCATCACCTGCATGATAGTTTTTATTTTCGGGTCAAGCATGAAAAGCCGGGCATAGTAAAAATAATTTCCCGAATCACATCTTGAAAACTGAAAATCTTCCATTTCCGAGACGTCTTTCAAACCATCCCGGAGCCTTTCCCCGGCATCATTGATGATGCGGACCCGTTCCTCTTCATTGTCAACAGGGAGTTTCAACCGGACACGCAGCTTGCTTGCATCGACTTTCAATGTGTAGATGTCGATGTCTATGCCGTGCTCCAGCTTCAACCGAATGCCCTGTCGAATTCCCCTGAGGGTGAACCCCCGGGAATACAGCGTTTGCATGATGGTTATGATTTTCGAATCAAATCTGTTCGGCATATCTACTTTTCAAGGCCCGGTATCCACAAGTAATAAAAGCCGGCGGTATTTTGAAGCATCTGTTGGGGCAAACCAAGATCGATCATGGGCGGCATTTTCGGCCCGCCGTTCATTAAAACGGGATTATAGATATTGTCGTTGGCAAAATAGGAACGGCGATACACCACAACCTTGCAGTCCTCATGAAGACCTGCAAGGGATTTGGCCCTGTCCACGGCATCCGTCATGTAGCCGACCTCGTCCACCAGGCCTGCATCCTTTGCCTCATCGGCAAGATAAATCCGGGCGGTTTTGATATGATCGACGGCATCCCCGGAAAGGTTGCGATGCGCTATAACCTTGTCCATGAACCGGTCGCCAAGAGCCGTGACCACGGATTGAAACAAAACGTCCTCGCCTTCTGTACTGGGTCTCAGCATTGACCCCATGTCCTTGTACTCGCCGGAGGTGTCCACTGTAACATCCACGCCGATTTTATTCATCAGCCCATGAATGTTCGGACGGATGAAAATCACGCCAATAGAGCCGGTGACCGTTGTGGGGTGTGCAAGGATATGATCCGCCGGAAGAGATATATAATACCCGCCCGATGCGGCAAAGTTCATCATGGCAACCACGATCTTGATTCCGGTTTCTTCCTTGAATTGCAGGATTTCGTGATAGAGAATATCGCTTGCGGTGACCGAGCCTCCTGCCGAGTCTATTTTCAAAAGCACGGCACCCACTTCGGGATCACGGCGAACCAGGTCCAGCTGGGAAACCACTTCCTGGACCATTCCCGGTTTACTTCTGAACATCTGGTCTTCTATTTCATCAGAAATAATGCCCTTTATGGGTATCACCACCACCTTGCCTGTATGGGTGCCTGAAAGCCGGTACTCGCTTAATGGATCTGACGCATCTGTAAAAAGGGTGACCTGCGGCGCAATGCATCCGCCAAGCAAGAGGCAGGTCAGGAAGAATAAAATACAAGACGAGTAACGGTTCATATTGCACCTCCTGTTTCAGCAGACGCCGCAATGAAAAAAACTGCCGCCATGCCGGGTAGTTATGATCTCCTGGCCGCCAAACCGCCTGCCACCAGGGGAAATAGAATGCACGCCATAAAGAATGTTTGTGTTCGCGTCACCAGTTCCTTTATAATAAACATAGGGTTATTATCAAGCACATTGTAAGTAATACATCGGATTTTTAGCAATTATGCGGATACACACCAGTAAGATCAATTGCCGTGTTTTATTTCTGGAGCCTTTTTACGGCGGGTCGCACAAGGCTTTTGCCGACGGTTTCATCGCGCATTCACGTCATCTGATGGAGCTTCTGGAAATGCCGGCAAGATTCTGGAAATGGCGAATGCGTGGTGCGGCGATGCACTTTATCAAGAAAGCCAAAACCCTTGAGCAATATGACCTGGTCATCATGTCCGGGCTGATGAGTGCAGCTGATTTCAAGGCGCTTGCCGGATCGGGTTGCCCGCCCGTAGTGGTCTACTTCCATGAAAACCAGTTCAGCTATCCCTTGTCCGAGGGAGAAAGCATGGATTACCAGTTCGGGTTTACCGATATCACATCCGCTTTGACAGCCGACAGGATACTTTTCAACTCAAAGACCCACATGGAAATGTTTTTTAAACAAATGCATCGATTCATACGGAAAATGCCAGACTTCCGCCCCAGCTGGGTAACCGGTGCACTGCGGAAAAAGGGATTTGTTTGTTATCCGGGATGCGATATAGCATCTCTTTCCTGGCACCCGGAACCAAAAAAGGAGCCCCCGTTGATCATATGGAATCACCGGTGGGAGCATGATAAGAATCCGGAAGCGTTTTTCAAGGCAATAAAAGAGGTCCAAAATCGGGGGATTGACTTCACCATCGCCGTGTTGGGCGAAACCTTTGAAAAACGTCCCTTTGTATTCGATGCAGCCAGGGAGCAGTTTGGAACCCGCATTGTTGCATTCGGATACGAGCCGGACAGAAACAAATATATCCGGTGGCTGAAACAGGGCGCGGTTGTTCTGAGCACGGCGTACCAGGAAAATTTCGGCATATCCATTGTGGAAGCAGCCGCATGCGGTTGCCTTCCGCTTGTGCCCGACCGCCTGTCCTACCCGGAGATAATCCCTTCCTCCTTTCATGAAACGTGCATTTACAGGTCGCATGAACAGCTTGTTGAAAAACTGTCATGGCTGCTTGACAACGGAACGGCATTGCATCAAAAACGCGAACGGCTTTCCGCTGAAATGGTCAACCGGTATGCCTGGAAAAACAGGATCGACGAATTCGACAGGCACATTTCCGATACCGCTTTGCTGCGGCCCCTGAAGGAAAACCGTCCGCCTGCAAAAAGGCTATAACAGCCAATCCCCCGATCAGGGGATTGCCGCGAGTCTTTGGTAAAAAACAACCGCCCCTGCATTGAACACGCCGGGCATATTTTCTTGTATAGGCGCAGGAAAACGCATTTTCATGTTGACACCGCGGCATACTGGTGCAAGATTTTTATTTAGAACCCCATAAACATTTCCGGATGCACCCGCAAAGGAAGCCACATGGATTTTCATGAAATACTGTTCGAACGGAAAAACGGCATTGCGATATTGACCCTGAACCGGCCCGACACCCGAAACGCCATTTCAACGCCTGAAATCATTGAGGAAATTGAAACGGCCTGCAGCATCGTCAACAGGGATATCTGCACCCGGGTCCTGGTTATCACGGGGGAGGACCCGGCGTTTTCATCGGGAGGGAACATTAAGGACATGCTCAATAAAACAGGCATGTTCGGCGGCACACCCTGCCAGATAATGGAAAATTACCGGAAAAATATCCAGCGAATTCCCATGGCTGTGCATGGGGTGGAAGTGCCCACCATCGCAGCCGTTAACGGACCGGCAATCGGGGCGGGATGCGATCTTGCCCTGATGTGCGACATTCGGATCGCTTCCGACAAGGCCCGCATGGGGGAGACGTTTCTGAACATCGGCATCATACCCGGGGATGGGGGAGGATGGTTTCTGCCGCGTGTCGTGGGCATGGCCAAAGCCTGTGAGATGACATTCACCGGAGAAATGGTGGACGCGGCAGAAGCGGAAAGAATCGGCCTTGTAAACCATGTTGTACCCCATGCGTCGCTTATGGAAAAAACCATGACTTTGGCCGGGAAGATTGCCTGCAAACCACCGGAAGCGCTCCGCATGGCAAAACGTCTTCTTTATTCCGGGCAGACCGTCTCACTGGCGCATCACCTGGATCATAGTGCGGCTTTTCAGGCATTGTGTCATACCTCGGAAAATCACCAGGAAGCGCTGTGTGCCCTTACCGAAAAACGTGATCCCGAATTCAAAGACCCCTGAGTAGCCACAGGGCTTGATAACAGTCTGAACGACGATCAAACTGTCAGGCAGGCGTTTCCGATTGTCACGAAAATCGATGCCTGTAAATGTTGCAACATTAACCGTTCGCCAGAAGCAATAGGAGGCCTTGCAATGATTCCGGAAATAAAAAAAATCCTGTATGCAACAGATCTTTCTGACAACTCCCGACAATCTCTTTCATGGGCAATGGCGCTGGCCACAAAACATAACGCCAAGCTGCTGATGCTTAACGTGATCGAGGACGTCTCTTCATCCCCCTCGGTTCAGATCTATTTTTCAGAGCAGGAGTGGAACCAGTTGAAAAAACGGATCGACAGCGAGGCGATTGACATCATGAAAGAGCGC
>JAABUA010000108.1 GCA_011389515.1 Desulfobacteraceae bacterium | reverse complement strand
AGCGGTTCTATCGCGACCAGAAACTGCTCGACATCGGTGAGGGCACCTCTGAAGTACAGCGCATCGTTATATCAAGGCACATCGGATGCTGAATAAGGGTGTTCATTGCAGCGGCATATTAGAGGAGACGCTGGCATGAGTCCGGGTGATTGACATAAACAGCAAATAGGCAGGGAGGAGTAAATGGGCATCGAAATAGGCAAAACCAGGATCGGAGATGTTGTGGAGGAAAATGCCAGGAAGCTCGCAGACAATGTGGCACTGGCTTATTACGAATATGATTTTCGAAAGACATTTGCCGAGTTTGATGAAATCTGCAGCCAGGTTGCAAAGGGACTGATGGCCCTGGGACTGAAAAAAGGCGACCATTTCGCCATGTGGGCCAACAACCAGCCGGAATGGGTCTATGCCCAGTTTGGCAGCGCTAAAATGGGTGCGGTGATGGTCACCGTGAACACGAATTTCAGGGCCTTTGAACTGGAATACCTTTTGGGACAGTCCGATGCCAACACCTTGATTCTTACCGGCGGGGTCAGAACACCGGATGAATATCTGAAAGTGATCGACCAGGTGCTGCCGGAACTCAAAGAATGCGAGCCGGGCAAACTCAGGACAGACAAACTGCCGCATTTGAAAAACGTGATTTATCTGGGGGAGGAAAAAATTCCGGGCGTCTACAACTGGAGCGACCTGATAGAGATGGGCAAAACCGTATCCGATGCGGATTTCCAGGAGAGAAAAGACAGTCTGGAGGCGGACGATGTTATAATGATGCAATATACCTCGGGGACGACGGGATATCCCAAGGGGGTTATGCTCACCCACAGCAACCTGCTGGGCAATGCCCAGAGCATGGCCGAGACCATGGGGCTCACGCCGGAAGACGCGTTGTGCATTCCGGTTCCCTTTTTCCATTGTTTTGGCTGCGTGATCGGTACCATGTGCTCTACGGTATCCGGGGCGACCATGGTCCCTGTGACATCATTTGACCCGAAAACCGTGCTCACGGCGGTCGAAAAATATAAATGCACCGCCCTTCATGGGGTACCGACCATGTTCATTGCGGAACTCGAAGAAATGAACAACAATACATACGATACCTCCCATCTGCGAACCGGTGTCATGGCCGGTTCCACCTGCCCGGTGGAAGTTATGAGGGGAGTGATCGACAAGATGGGGGCCGGGGAACTGACGATCGTATATGGTCAGACAGAGGCTTCGCCGGGCATCACCCAGACCCGGCGGGATGATCCCATGGATGTTCGCACGGAAACCGTAGGCCGGGCGCTGCCCAATGTCGAAGTCAAAGTGGTTGATCCGATTACAAACAAAACCCTGGGGCCTGATCAGCCCGGTGAGCTCTGCAGCCGCGGCTATCACATCATGAAAGGCTATTACAAGATGCCGGAAAAAACGGATGAAGCCATTGACAGCGAAGGATGGCTGCATACCGGGGATCTGGCTACCGTGGATGAAAAAAGCAATTACAGGATTGTCGGGCGGCTCAAAGACCTGATCATACGGGGGGGTGAAAATATCTATCCCCGGGAGATCGAGGAGTTTTTGTACACGCATCCCAAGGTGAAAGATATTCAGGTGGTCGGTATTCCCAGCAGAAAGTACGGGGAGCAGGTGGCCGCCTTCATCCAACTGAAATCGGATGCAGGGGATACTACGGAAGACGAAATCCGGGAGTTCTGCAAGGACCAGATATCGTATCACAAAATTCCCCGACATATCTTTTTTGTAAAGGAATTTCCGACAACGGCCAGCGGCAAGATCCAGAAATACAAGCTTCGGGAACATGCCGTTCAGGAAGTCGGTGAAAAATAAAGTGCGGCACGGCAAATCAGGCATGTACTGTATTGTGTGCAGTGGCGGGGTAGCCCAGGCAGGTGACCATAATCAGCCTGAGTGAAGTGCCGTTAAGAACATGATTGGGTTGCGGGCGCAGTTCCCGCCCGCTGGAACATACTGAGTTCTAAAGCGAGGGCAAGGAGTTTGCATGCAGCGTCAAAATGATGAGCCATCAAGAGGAAAAATGGATTATTTTGAAGATCTTACCGGTGAAATTGGTGAGCCGGAAACCCCGGAAGTCAAGGATCTGGGCGTCCGCCTCAGGCAGTTGCGTGAAGAAAAGGGATATTCATTGTCCGATCTGGCCGGGGCCACCGGCTATGAGGAGGACTTTCTTTCCCGGGTCGAAAGGGGTAAAGCACGGCCGCAGTTGGGCGAGATGATCCGGTTGTCCAGAGCGCTTGAAGGCGTTCTGGGCGCTCTGATTTCCGGTGAAGGAGACAAGCCCTACGCCATAACCCGGCGCGGAGATAGAAAGCCCGTTTCCAGATCCACCACGTCGAAGGGGAACCAGGAGTTGTATATTTATAAAAGCCTCGCCCCCGAAGTGCGGGGCAGGAGCATGGAGCCCCTGGTCGTGCGCCTGAAAGAAAATCCGGAGGAAGAAACATCCATTCATGAAGGCGAGGAGTTTATCTTTGTTCTGGAGGGCCAGGTGATAATCCGGCTGGGGCAGGACCGCTTCGAGCTGAATCCGGGCGACAGCGTCTATTACCAATCAAGCCTGCCCCATGTGGTTGCAGCCAAAAAGGAGAGCGCCACGATTCTGGCGGTAGTATACGAAGGCCATAAAAAGGAGTAATCATGTCTGGCAATATGCTTTGGCAACCGTCTGATCAAAGGATCAATAATTCTAATATGATGCGCTACATGCGCTATGTCAATGAACGCTTCGGGCTAAACGTTTCCGGATACAATGAACTGTATGCCTGGTCGGTTGAGCAGATTCCGGACTTCTGGGCATCGATATGGGATTTTGCGGAGATCATTTTTTCCCGGGGCTATGACGAGGTGGTGGATGATCCGTACAAGATGCCCGGTGCCAAATGGTTTTCCGGCGCGAAACTCAATTTTGCGGAAAATCTGCTGCGCCGCAGAGATGACCATCCTGCAATCATTTTTCGAGGGGAAGACGGGCCATCCAGGCAAATGACATTCGCCGGACTGTATCAGGAAGTGGCACGGGTGGCATCGGCTTTAAAGCAAATGGGAATAGCTCCCGGAGACCGGGTGGCAGCCTACATGCCCAACATACCGGAGACCATTGTTGCCATGCTGGCGACATCCAGCATTGGCGCCACATGGTCGTCGTGTTCACCGGATTTTGGGATTAAAGGCGTGCTGGACCGCTTCGGTCAGATTCAGCCCAAGGTCCTGTTTACCGCCAACGGGTATATGTTCAAGGGGAAGAGCCTGGATATCCTGGGGCGGATTCGCCAGATTATAGAACAGATCGATTCCGTGCAGCAGGTCGTGGTGGTACCGTTTACCGAGGATGCGCCGGATCTCTCAGAGGTCCCGAGGGGCGTTCTTTATCCGGATTTTTGCGATATGCAGGCCGGAGAAGTGACATTTGAGCAGCTGCCATTCGATCATCCCCACTATATCATGTATTCCTCGGGCACGACCGGATTGCCCAAGTGCATGGTGCAAAGCGCGGGCGGTGTGCTGATCAATCAGCTAAAAGAGCTCATCCTTCATACGGACCTCAAACCCGATGAGCGTCTGTTTTACTTTACCACCTGCGGCTGGATGATGTGGAACTGGCAGATGAGCGCCCTGGCAGCCGGAGCCACGGTTGTCTTGTTCGACGGCAATCCGCTTCACCCCGATCCGGGGGTGCTCTGGCGCATGGCAGCAGAGGAAAAGCTCACTGTGTTCGGCACCAGCGCCGGTTATCTGAGCGCCCTGCAAAACACCGGTATACGACCGGGATCAGAAGTCGATCTCTCCGCCCTGAAGGCGCTGCTCTCCACCGGGTCCCCGCTTCCCGCCGAGGGGTTTGAATATGTATACCGGGATATCAAGTCGGACCTGCACCTGGCATCCATCTCCGGGGGCACGGACATTAACGGCTGTTTTGCCCTGGGCAACCCGATGGCCCCTGTTTATGCAGGCGAGCTGCAATGCCGTGGACTGGGGATGAAAGTCGAAGCCTTCGATGAAGACGGCAGGCCCGTTATCAATCAAAAAGGAGAGCTGGTCTGCAGTGCCGCCGCCCCTTCCATGCCTATTTATTTCTGGGACGATTCGGACGGCGCCAAGTACCGGGATGCGTATTTTGATTATTTTCCGGATGTCTGGCGGCACGGGGATTTCATCGAGGTCAACGACCTCGGCGGTGTCGTCATTTACGGACGATCCGATGCCACCCTCAATCCTGGGGGCGTGAGAATCGGTACGGCGGAAATTTACCGTCAGGTGGATTTGCTCCGGGAAATCGAGGACAGCCTGGTGCTGGGGCAGAACTGGAAAAACGATGTGCGGGTCATCCTGTTTGTGAAACTCAATTCCGGTTTTGTGCTCGATGACAAACTGCAGGACAAGATCAGAAAAACCATACGGGAAAATGCCTCGCCCCGGCATGTCCCTGCCAAGATCATTGCCGTGCCAGACATCCCGTATACGCTGAACATGAAAAAGGTGGAACTTGCCGTCAAAAAGGTTATTGAAAACCAGCCTGTAAGAAACAAGGATTCAATAAAAAATCCTGAAATATTGGAATATTATGCAAGCATTCCGGAACTGCAGCAGGATTGATCAGGCCTGCTGCCGGTTTTTGGGTCATATCAACCCTAATTAAGAAGGAGGTGGAGATACAGCTATCCTGGTCACTGATAAAACCGGAGCGGCAATGATGCTGATCGGTTGCAGTCACCGGTTTTGTAATCAACCCATTACCGTTTTGGGTTCTTGTAAAATCCTTATAACTAAGGGGGAACCATGTTTAGAGGAATGTATCCGATATTTTGGTATGGAATCGCTTTCATGTATATTTTTGCAATCGGCTCAATGGTGGTGGAAATGCTTACGGATGTGGGCACAGTACATATATCCTTGCTGGGTATTCCATTGCCGTTTCTCTACTTGATGTTTTTTATGCTCTGGATTTTACCCATGGCTGTGGCTCTTATGTGGTGGTACGTGCCGATGAAGGATAAGGAAGCAAGAGCACAACAAAGAAGAGGGGAGGAATAGTGCTATGACTATGGAAAATATCGGAACCTTGCATCCAGTAGTTCTTCTTTTTGCAATAGTCTATTTTATTATCATATTCGGCATCGGCTGGTACACGCGGAAGGCTGCGGCGAGTCCCATGGAATATGCCATAGCCGGAAGAAGCGTGGGGGCATTTGTAAACGGTGCCGGACTTGCCGCTTCATACCTATCCCCGGCCAGTTTTCTGGGGTTGCCAGCTTTTGTCTTTTTGCTTGGATACCCGTTCTGGTGGGCCATGGCGGCGATTATCATGGGCATGCCCCTGGCTGCTCTTCTCACTGCCGGCCCCCTTCGCAAATATGCGCCGGTGTCTTTTACCGATTATTATGCCTCCCGGTATGAAAGTGAAAAATGGGCGCGTGCGGTTACGAGTATTCCCGTGATCATCACCGGCATCCTCTATATTACGCTCTCCCTGGTGGGTACGGCCTTGTTCATGATGGCCATTTTGCGATTCCCATACATGATCTCCCTGATCATCGGCACCGGGGCATGCCTGTTTTACGTGTATATGGGCGGAATGGTCG
>JAABUA010000107.1 GCA_011389515.1 Desulfobacteraceae bacterium | reverse complement strand
CACCTTTTTTCGCTTTCCGCCCTTGTTGCCCGCGTGAAGTGGAGAGAGGCCGACCGGCGCGTGGGCAAACTATGTTGATCCGTTCGAAAGGGCGATTTGTTGGAGAGAAGGACCCGTTTAATGTAGGTTCTATGCAAGTTGTGCATATTGTGCAAACTGTGCCATAAAAACTATGTTTACCACCGTAAACAAATTTTTTTTAGAAAACAACAAAAAAATTCTTGCCGGTGGTTTTTTTTGTTCGGCCACGGTGCTGCCGGCCATGGCAAAGCCCCCCATCAAATCCGGGGAAAAAATCCGTTTTTCCTTTGGTTGGCAAACATGCACCGTTCGGCGGCCTCTGGCAGAAACGGCTATAGGCGCGGTTAAAATCGACTTGACTTATGGCACATGATGAATAGTGTAGTGAAACGTGAAATTTAAAAAATAAAGGAGTTTTTTCATGGAAAAAGTAGAAAGCGGCAAATTTGTAAGCGTGGATTATGAAGGCAAACTGGAAAACGGTGAGGTTTTTGATTCCAGCCAGGGTGGTCAGCCTCTGGAAGTACGGGTCGGCGGCGGCCAGGTGATCAAGGGGTTCGAGGATGCGCTCATGGGGATGAACCTTCGGGAAAAAAAGACATTTACCGTCAGCCCGGAAGATGCCTATGGGAATCGTGATGAAAATCAGCTTCATACCTTTTCCCGGTCCGAAGTACCTGCTGAAATGAATCCGGAGGTAGGCGAAATGATCGGTCTCCAGACGCCGGACGGCCAGCAGATTCCGGCGACCATCGCTGAGGCGGATGAGGAAAAAGTCGTTGTGGATCTGAATCATCCGCTTGCGGGAAAATCCCTTACCTTCGAAATCGAAGTGGTGAATATCAGCGATACGCCGACACAGGAAATGGGCACGGGCTGCGGTTGCGGACATGAACATCAGGAACATGGCCACGGCGGCTGCAGCTGCTGATAGAGCGGATTCTTATGCGTCATTCGGACTGGATATCCCGGGAAGCCGACAAAACACTGAAGCGACTAATGCCCCAAATGCGGGCAGAGATGCTGCGGGATCAAGCCGCCCCCGCCGAGGCGTGGGCGGCTTTTGAATCCCGGCTCAACGAACATTTCCCCCGCCTGTTCCGTCTACTTGTGGGCCTTTACGGCTGGCAGTACGATTTTTACTATCACCTGGAACAGATCATGACCACGGCCGTGCGGGCGTGGAAAAACCGGCCGGATCACATGAAGGCCATTGACCATATGCGGGAATCCGATCCCCTGTGGTTCCAGGATGAAAAAATGATCGGCGGGGTCCTTTACGTGGACCTGTTTTCCGAGAACCTCGCCGGTCTTTATGATCATATCGGGTATTTCAAGCGGCTGGGGCTTACCTACCTCCATCTCATGCCCCTTTTTGCCGTTCCCCGTGAAAACAGTGATGGCGGTTACGCCGTGAGCGACTACCGGGCGATCCATCCGGACATCGGCACCATGGAGGAACTGGCCGAACTCAGCCGGATTCTCCATGAGGAAGGCATCTGCCTGGTGCTCGATTTCGTGATGAACCATACGTCCGATGAACATGTCTGGGCGCGGCGGGCAAAAGAGGGCGATCCGGAGTGCCAGTCGTTTTATCTCATGTTTGAGGACCGGAACATAGTGGACCAGTACCAGCAGCACCTGCGGGATATCTTTCCCGATGTTCGGCGGGGGAGTTTTACGTTTGACCAGGATTTGGGCAAATGGGTCTGGACCACCTTCAACAGCTTCCAGTGGGATCTCAATTATGCGAACCCCGGGGTTTTTCATGCCATGGCCGAGGAAATGCTGTTTCTTGCCAATGTCGGGGTCGACGTCCTCCGACTGGACGCGGTGGCGTTCACCTGGAAGCGCATGGGCACCGACTGTGAAAATCTGCCGGAAGCCCACCAGTTGATCCAGGCGTTCAACGCGCTGGCCCGGATCGCAGCACCTTGTATGCTTTTCAAGTCCGAGGCCATTGTCCACCCGGACGAGGTCATTCGCTACATTCATCCCGAAGAATGCCAATTGTCCTACAACCCCCTGCTCATGGCCCTTTTGTGGGAATCGCTGGCCACCCGGGATGTCTCCCTTCTGACCCATGCCATGAAAAACCGGAGCCGCATTCACAAGGACTGTGCATGGGTAAACTACCTTAGATGCCATGATGACATCGGCTGGACGTTTGACGATGCGGACGCCGTGGCAGAGGGCATCGATCCGCACGCGCACCGCAGGTTTTTAAATGACTTTTACACCGGGAACTTTCCCGGCTCTTTTGCCGCGGGCATGCCGTTTCAGTTCAATCCCGACACGGGGGATCTGCGCATATCCGGGACGCTGGCCTCCCTGGCCGGCCTGGAAAAGGGCGTTATGGAAAAGGATCCGGTTCTTGTGGAAGCAGCGGTGCGGCGCATCAACCTTTTGCGAAGCATCATGCTCAGTGCCGGCGGGATTCCCCTGATCTACCTGGGGGATGAATGGGGCATGCTCAATGATTATACGTTTTTGTCCGACCCCACCCGGGCCAGCGACAGCCGGTGGGTGCACCGGTCCAGAAAGAAATGGGAAAACCATGGGGGAAAACTCGATTCCGATGCCCTGGAATGGCGGTTTTTCAATGAACTGGTCACCATGATTACATTGCGAAAAAAGCTGCCCGCTTTCAAGAACGCCGGAATGGAGGTGGCGGATACGCAGAACAGGCATGTTTTCGGCTATATCCGCGAAAACGGGAACCAGAAAATCCTGGTGCTCAACAATTTTTCCGAATTTCCCCGCCACATCACCCAGGACGCCCTGAACCAGGCCACTTCCGCGGCCCGGTTTGTCGATCATATCTCCGGCCGCGTCATCGAAAACGGCGACGGCTTTGATCTCGCCGGCCATCAGTATGCATGGCTGGAGTGCCTGGCCGGATGATTGGTCGTGTGTCATGGCGGGATCGGCCGACCTATTCCCTTGCCGGGATGATTGTCGGCCTGGCCCCCTTGCCGGGGTGATTGGTCGGACTGGCACCTTTTGCCGATGGATGCTTATGGGGTTTGAATGTCATGGTATTCCCCCCATTCCCCCTGTGTCATGGTCTTTGCCCGTGTCATGGTATTCTGCCTCCCGTTATGTATTCCACCCGTAGGGGCACCCCTTGCGGGTGCCCTTTTTGAATAAACAATACAGTACATTCATGAAGAGAGGGCACCCGCAAGGGGTGCCCCTACGAGGGATAAGCGATTACGGTTGGGTTACGCGAGAAATGATCGCAGCATATGCAGATAGATATCCGCACAGCGGCAGACCTGGTCAAATTCTACGGATTCGTCGGTTGAGTGCGCTTCGGCCAGGCTCCCCGGCCCCAGGACAACCGGCTTGATGCCGGCCCCCCACAACTGGTTGGCGTCGGAATGGCTCTGGAAATTGCCGGTTTGCCAGTTTATCTCAAGGTTTTCATATGCTTGTTTAAGGCTTTTGACCACCTCTCCCTTTTCCGGCAGTTCGTATCCGGCATCGATGGTTTCGATGTGGAAATGCGGCTCGATGATATTTCTGCTGGTTTGATTGTTCAGGCTGACCTCTTCGATGGCGGTGACGATTTCCCCTAAAGGGGCGCTTGCGGGCGCGTGGATATCCAGCCAGGCCTCGCACCGGTCCGGGGTTGAAAATCCGGACGGGTTGGAATAGAGATCCCGGAAATTGTAGACCAGCTCCGGGTGCTTTTCCCGAAGGAAGTGGGATATGCGGAGCATGGTGTTCAGAAGCGTTTCTGTGGCGTTTTTGCGGTTCCCGGCCATGGAGGCGTGGACCCGCTTTCCTGTGGCCGCCACCTGGATTTCAAGGTAGCCGTAGCAGCTGAGGCATACGGCCAGATCGGTGGGTTCGCCGATGACGGCCCATGGAAAATGATATTCGTCGATGAGCGCTTTTGCGCCGTCCCCGCTTTCCTCTTCCCCCACCACGAGACAGAGGGCCACGGGAACGGCGCTTCCCTTTTCCTCGCGGAACGCCAGAAACGCTTCGATCATGGCGGCGCATCCGGATTTCATATCTGCGGCCCCCAGGCCGTATATCCGCCCGTTTTCTTCAAAAAAGCCGTAGTCCTCGATGTCATACGCGGCGACCGTGTCGATGTGCCCGATCAGGGCCAGTTGAATGTCGTCGCCTTCCGGGGGGACAATCAGGTTGTAGCGGTTGTCGTCGACCGGCTGGGCAATGCTTTTTACGCCCCGGCGCTTGAGATACCCCCTGAGGTAGTCCAGAAGATCGTTTTCCTTGCCGGACGGGCTGTAGATATCAATCATCCGGTTGATAAGGTGCTTGAGTTTTTTTGGGTCCATCGCCGCCATGCCTTCCGCCCGACCGCCTCCGCTCTTTACCCGCTTCCGTTAGTTCTTCTCTTCAGGTTCATGCGCTGCCTTTCCATGTCGAGGTTCATGGACAGGTAAATATGCTCCTGCGGGTTGCCGAATCCCTGGTGCCTGAAAAAGCCCAGGGCCGGCAGGTTGTCCGCTTCCGTATCGACCACCAGGATGCGGACGTTTTCCTGGAGCATCAGGTGTTTGAACCGTTGAAAAAGTTTTTCCGCAATCCCTTTTCCCTGGTAATCCGGCAGCACCCCGAGCCACAAAAGGTAGCCGTATTTCCATGCGGACCGGGCTTTGCTTATGATAGTTCCCAGGGCAAAACCGATGATCCGGTCGTCAATTTCCGCAACCAGGCAGAATTCGGTGTCGCTGTAAAAAAGATCGGTAACTTCGAATTCGTCCCATGCCCGGTAGGTGTTGGGGGCTTTTTCCGCCAGGAAGAGCTTTTCCCCCATGTGAAAGACATCGGCCAGATCGTCAATGGTCATTTCCCTTACTTTTACCGTTGTTTTTTTGGCTTTCTGATGATGAAGCGATTCAGCGGGTTCCATAAATTATTTACTGTTACTCCTTTTTGTTTGGATTTTGGGGCTGGATAAGTATATTTTTTAACGAAATATTATTTTTCATAATAAGTATCAACCGGTAAGAAATCAATATTGTTTTACGGCCCGACCTTTTTATTGGATAATCGAAATCGAAATCGAAATCGGTAAGGCATTATGAAAGAAAAGAACCGGTCACTTGGACACGGAAAGCGTAATGGTTGGCGTGTTTCAAAAAGACGATGTCGTGTTCTGTGGATTTGAAAAACCGAATTCGATAGCGATTTCGAAAAAACGAAATTCAAACAAGCGGATGAAACGAAATAGCGGTAACACCGTCCCGGTCGCCGGTGCGGTTTTTATTTTCCCCAAAGCTGCAGGATGGCATCATTGGCGTGGTTTATTCCGGCGATATTGACGGCCATAGCCGTCGCAACACAGGATGCGTGGATAAAGAAATGGTTTTCCCATCTCAATGCCGTGGAGATGTTTGTTCTGCCGCTTCTTTTCGGGCTTCCCCTGACCCTTGCCACGCTTGCATTTGTTCCGGTTCCATCCCTTGACGCCGTTTTTTATGCCAGTTTCGCGGCAAGTCTGCCGCTCAATGCCGTCCCTTTTATCCTTTACATGGCGGCGATCCGGCAGTCCCCCCTTTCCCTGACCCTTCCGTATCTTGCCTTTACGCCGGTTTTCATGGTTCCGACCGGGTATTTCTTCCTG
>JAABUA010000106.1 GCA_011389515.1 Desulfobacteraceae bacterium | reverse complement strand
AATAACTTATTCTCCGGTGGCTGCGCCGTGGAGTTTGACTTCAATTTTATCTGTCAGACCCTGGTAATACAGGCGCAGGATGTCCAATACTTCCTCCCGTCCGAAGTGATCCGGCAGCTGGCCGCCTTCGGAAAGCATCTTGCGGAGCATCGTGCCGGAAAGCAATACCCGGTCTTCCTTGCTGTGCGGGCAGGTCCGGAGGGATGCCATGCCGTCGCACTTCTTGCAGTAGAAGGTCCAGTCAATATTGAGCGGCTTGCAAAGAAGGGCTTTCCCCTCTTCTTCCGGGTAAGGAATCTTATGGAATATGGTCTGGGCTTCGAACATGCCGTAGAAGTCGCCGACACCGGCATGGTCACGCCCGATGATCATGTGTGTAACGCCGTAGTTCTGACGGAAGGTGGCATGCAGAAGGCCTTCCCTGGGTCCGGCATAACGCATGTCCAGCGGGTATCCACCCTGGACGACCTTGTCAGGCACGAAATAATTCTGTACCAGCACGTCGATGCATTTTACACGGACTTCCGCGGGAATGTCACCGGGTTTCAGGTTGCCCACCAGTGAATGGATAAAACAGCCGTCGCAGATTTCGACGGCGATTTTGGCGAGATATTCATGGGAACGATGCATGGGGTTGCGAAGCTGAAGAGCGGCGATCTTCTGCCAGCCGCGTTCCTCGAAGATTTTTCTGGCTTCTGAGGGGCGCATGTAAATGCCCTTGTACTTGGTCGGGAATTCGCCTTCGGAAAGCAGCTTGATGGGGCCCGCCAGGTTGAAAGGCTTTTGCTGCATGACCATCTGGACACCCGGGTGCTCGTCCTCGGCCAGCTTCCAGAACTCTTCTGTTGTGGAAGTGCCTTCGCCCATGAAGACTTTTTCACATTCGAAACGTTTGTTCTCTTCGGTCATTTCGAATTTTTCGGTGACCTTCATGGTGCCCATGATCAGATTGTTTTCAGGTGCGTACAATGCGATTTCATCGCCTTCCTTGATGGCATCGGCTTCGTCCTTGCTCGCGGAAAGGGTCACCGGAACCGGCCAGAAGGTGCCGTCGGAAAGCAGGAAGTCATTGCAGACTTTTTCCCAGTCGGCTTTTGTCATGAAGCCTTCAAGCGGAGAAAAACCGCCTGTGCCGATCATGATAAGGTCGCCTTGCTCACGGGGGGACATGGCTACTTTTTTGAGGCCTTCGGCTTTTTTCTGTTCAGCTTCCAGTTCGGCGCCTTCGAGCATGCGGTTAATCAGGCCTTTGCCGCCATGGGGGGGAATTAGTTTTGACATGCTTGTTCTCCTTTCAATCAGATTAATATTTTCTTACCAGCGTATTGTCTGTATTTCTTTCCGGAGTATGGACGCCCGGATGGATCCTTATGTGATGCAATTGGGTCTGATGCAATTTGGTAAACTGGCCGCGATCATTTTCGTTACCGCAATCTTTCCGCTTATGGCAAGTCATATCATAAAAACAGTAAAAAGTTATTTTTAGTAGGGAATATCATATTTGTCAAGCGGAAAAGGGAGCCTTCGGGCGTAGAGAAAATACCGGAACCATTTCAGATCATGATCAGATTTGACGGGCGCCGGCTATCCGGCGAAACGCAGAATTCCCTCTTCCCGGGCGGCAGCTACTGCCTTCCTGTACTCCGATGCCGAAAGAGGGTTTGACAGTTCCGGGATTTTCCAGGCATGGCCGGCCGGATGGTACTGCGACATGACATTGACATAGGTGTTTGGGGAAATGCTTTTGGCGATAAATCTCATTATCTGCCGCGTACCGGCAACGTCGTGCGGCATGACGAGGTGTCTGACGATGAGCCCTCGCTTTGCCAGTCCGTCTTTACCGATCACAAGGTCTCCCACCTGCCGGTGCATTTCAGAAAGGGCTGCCCGGGCAACTTCGGGATAATCGGGGGCGCTGCAGGTCATCTCTGCTGCTTTTTTGCCCCAGAACTTGAAATCCGGCATGTAAATATCTACGATGCCGCTGAGAAGCCGCAGTGTTTCTGTTCGGTCGTACCCACTGCTGTTATACACCAGTGGGAGGTTCAATCCTTTTTGTGCCGCTTTTTCCACGGCAGCAAGGATCTGGGGTACAACGTGGGTCGGGGTTACCAAATTGATATTGTGGCATCCCCTTTCCTGGAGCGCCAGCATCATTTCGGCGAGCTCCCTGTCGGAGACTTCCTCCCCGTATCCTTCATGGCTGATATCCCAATTCTGACAGAAATTGCACATCAGGCTGCAGTGGGTGAAAAAAATGGTCCCGGAGCCATGGGTTCCCACCAGGGGCGGTTCTTCTCCGAAATGGGCATGGATGGACGAAACCCGCGCTTTTTTACCGGTATTGCAGATGCCGGTTTCATCTTCGGCCCTGTTGACATGGCACTGCCTCGGGCACAAGGTGCAATCTCCAAGAAGGGTGCCGGTTTTTTTAATTGTATTTGAGAGTGCTCCGCTGTCGAGGCTTTTACGGTATGCCGGTTTGAAATCAGTATCCATGGGAATCGGCTCCCAGCACGTTTGCATTGCCGGTTATATTCGCAATTCGAGCCACTTTTCAGCCGGTCGCCAGCCATTGTGGAAATGGCTCTATGAAATAATGGCATCATCGGTATTTGATGTCAAGGTGGCGGATTTTCATCGTTGTAAAAAATATACCGTTTATTATATGTTGGATGGGTCGTCACGATCAAAGGTACTTTACATTGCGCAGTTTTCAGTATGAGGAAAATGTTATGGCAAAAAAAATAGCGGCGGTATATGGGAGCCCCCGAAAAAACGGAAATACGGCTGCCTTGCTTTCCATGGCGATTAAAGGCGCGGAAGATGTCGGCGCCGACGTTGACGCCATTTTTCTCAGGGATTACAGAATGTCTCCTTGCCTTGAAATTTACGGATGCAAAAAGGAAGGGGAATGTGCCATCAAGGATGATTTCCAGGAGATTCGGGACCGTCTTCTTGCCGCCGACGTGATCATCATTGCAACGCCGATATTTTTTTATACGGTCAGCGCGCATGTAAAGATTCTCATGGACCGGTGCCAGTCCCTGTGGGTAAAAAAATACTGGATCGACAATGAATCCGCTGAAAGACAAAGCCCTTCCAGAAAAGGATTCGTTATCGCCGCAGGCGCCACCAGGGGCAAAAAACTTTTCGACGGGATGCTGCTTTCAATGAAGTATTTTTTTGATGTTCTGGACGTCCGGATAGATGATTCCCTTTTGTGCCGAGGGCTCGATTTTGAAGGAGATGCGCAAAAATTCCCTGAATTTATGGACCAGGCATACCATAAGGGAATGGCGCTTGCCGGGCGGGAAAGCCGCAATGAAAAAGGGGAAAATCCTGCCGGGGGATAGGCATTGCCTGTCCGGATTTTTCATATAAAAACCTATGATTTGTTTATACGATTTGACACGAGAGCTTTTTGATGGAATAAAGATTTTTCTTAGAGGTAAATAAAGATTTATTCAACAATTTGAAATAAGATGGAAACCTATATTTTAATCAGCAAAGGTTGCATCCATAATGGGCGGGTTATTCGGCGCAATATTGAAAACCGACTGTGTCATTGACGTATTTTACGGCACGGATTATCATTCGCATCTGGGCACCCGCCGCGGCGGAATGGCCGTTAGAAACGATGAGCGAATCGTTAAATCGATCAAGAAGATTGAAAACAGTTACTTCAGAACCAAGCTCGGTTCCGAAATTCCCAAGTTTCACGGGAATAGCGGCATCGGCGTTATAAGTGACAATGACGCTCAGCCGCTGATTCTGGGGACGCACCTTGGTACCTTTGGCATTGCCACCGTCGCCAAAATCAACAACCTGGAAGAGATTTCGCAGGAAGCCTTCCGGCATAAGATCCATTTTTCCGAAGCAGGCGGCGGCGCGGTCAATCCGACCGAACTCGTCGGGATGCTCATCAGTCAGAAAGACAGTTTCGAGCAAGGGATCATCCATGCCCGTGAACGCATAAAAGGCTCGTGCTCCATGCTGCTGTTGACAGATAAAGGGATCATTGCCGCCCGCGACAAGCTTGGAAGAACGCCCCTTATCATCGGTAAAAAAGAATCAGGTTATGCCGTTGCCTCGGAAACCACGTCTTTTTTCAATCTCGGCTACGAAGTCGAATATTTTCTCGGCCCCGGCGAAGTGGTGCACATATCTCCGGAAGGCTTCAGGCAGCTTGTCCCTCCGGGAGACAAAATGCAGGTCTGTTCTTTTTTGTGGATATATTACGGGTATCCTGCTTCCAGCTATGAGAAAATAAACGTTGAGTCTGTCAGGTATCGGTGCGGTCGGAAACTCGGGGAGAATGACGACACCGCCGTGGATCTGGTCTCCGGGATACCCGATTCGGGCATCGGTCATGCCATCGGATATGCAAATGTGCGAAACATTCCATATGCAAGACCATATGTTAAATATACACCAACGTGGCCCCGCAGTTTCATGCCCCAGAACCAGGCGGATCGTGACCTGGTCGCAAGAATGAAGTTGATTCCTGTAAAAGACCTGATTGACGGGAACCGCCTTCTTTTCTGCGACGATTCAATCGTTCGGGGAACGCAGCTCAAAGACAATGTAAAGCTGCTGTTCCGGGCAGGTGCAAAAGAAGTTCACATGCGCATTGCCTGTCCCACGCTGATCTATCCGTGTTTATTTTTAAATTTTTCATTCTCCCGTTCAAACCTGGACCTTGCCGGCAGAAAAGCGATACACGAAATTGAACAATTGAACGATGAGACGATCATTCCGGACTACCTGGCGGAATATGCAGATCAATCGTCTGAAAAATGCGGGAAAATGGTTGAAAATATAAGACGGAAACTGGGATTGACGTCATTGAAGTTCCAGCGAAAAAGCGATATGATCCGAGCAATAGGGTTGCCCGAGGAAAAGCTGTGTACCCACTGCTGGGACGGCAGCAGTTATTATTGACGGCTTTGTAAAAAGTCCAATATCTGCGTTGCGCACAATTTTTGAAGAATCTCACGTACGGCTAAGTACTATCAATTCTTCAAAAATTGCTCGCGCCTTGATCTTGTCACGCCATGGCGTGATTCTTTGCCATCGAAAAAACGACTTTTACAAGGCCATCATAATTAGCGATAATCGTGAAAGGAGATATAAACCATATGTCAATGACAATAGCACTCGCCGGAAAGGGTGGAACCGGAAAAACCACTACAGCCGGTTTTTTGATCAAGTACCTGCTGAAAAATGGGAAAACGCCGGTACTTGCCGTGGATGCGGATTCCAATGTAAACCTCAATGAAGTGATCGGGGTTGAAGTTACCGATTCTCTGGGCAAAGCCAGGGAAGAAATGAAAAAGGGGGAAGTTCCTCCCGGGATGACCAAGGATGTGTTTATTTCCATGCGCCTGGAACAGGCGGTCATAGAAACCGGAGATATTGACCTGGTTGTCATGGGGCAGCCGGAAGGCGCCGGATGTTACTGTGCCGCTAATACCCTGCTTACCAATTTTCTTGAGCGACTGACGGCAAATTATCCATATATCGTCATGGACAATGAAGCCGGCATGGAGCATATCAGCCGGCTGACCACCAAAAACATAGACGTTTTGCTGATTGTCACGGACGCATCCCGACGGGGTCTGCAGGCGGCAATCCGGATTCATGAGCTGGCAGGAAGTCTTAATATCGGCGTCAAGCGAAGTTGCATCATC
>JAABUA010000105.1 GCA_011389515.1 Desulfobacteraceae bacterium | reverse complement strand
GAGATCTGTGAAATTGCAGACAAGCATTGTGACGGCTATGTTCGCTGGACAACCCGTAACAACATCGAGTTTATGGTTGACAGCAAGGACAAGGTAAAGCCGTTGGTCGACGACTTGGAAAGCCGCAAGTTCGACGGCGGATCCTTCAAGTTCCCTGTTGGCGGTACCGGCGCAGGCATTACCAACATCGTCCACACCCAGGGGTGGATTCACTGCCATACACCGGCAACGGATGCTTCCGGGCCTGTCAAGGCAACCATGGACGTGCTTTTCGATGATTTCAAGGACATGCGGCTCCCGGCCCAGTTGCGGGTCTCTCTGGCCTGCTGCCTGAACATGTGCGGCGCGGTCCACTGTTCCGACATCGCGATGCTTGGTTATCATAGAAAACCGCCGATGGTCGACCACGAATACCTGGACAAGATGTGCGAAATCCCGCTGGCAATCGCTGCCTGCCCGACGGCCGCCATCAAACCCAAGAAGGTCGAAGTCGATGGAAAAACACTCAACAGTGTCGAAGTCAACAGCAGTCGCTGCATGTACTGCGGCAACTGCTATACCATGTGCCCCTGCCTTCCCTTGATGGACAAGGAAGGCGACGGTGTCGTCCTGATGGTCGGCGGCAAGGTGTCAAACAGCCGCTCTGCACCGAAATTCTCCAAGGTGGCGGTAGCGTTCCTTCCCAACAACGCACCCCGGTGGCCGGAAACCACGGACACGATCAAGAGGATCGTTGAAGTGTATGCATCGGATGCAAGAAAATACGAGCGGCTTGGTGAATGGGCCGAACGTATCGGCTGGGAACGGTTCTTCGAGAAATGCGAACTTGAATTTACCCATCACCTGATTGATGACTTCCGTGACCCGGCGTATTACACCTGGCGCCAGACCACGAATTTCAAGTTCTAAAAACAAAAAATGACAACCGGGACCGGAAACACATTCCGGTCCCGGCTTTTCTCATTGCAAAGGATGCATGCAAATGGAATACGAAGAGCAAAAACAGTTGATTATTGACACGCTGAAGAAAAAGGAAAAGACCAAGTCAAAGTGGTACTTCAGTGATCTCGCGAAAATTCTGGATCTCAAGCCCAGGGAAGCGAAAAAGATTGTCACCAAGATGGTGGAAGAGGGCGTACTCGTATTCTGGTCCAGCGGCAGTACATCCATGTACGGCCTCAAAGGTGCGGGTAAACAGACCGCCGCCGAACACGAAGAGTAGATTTTACAAGATCGGGCGAATTTGAGCGCAAATGCATCATGCCAATTCGATTGATGTGCCGCGGGTTTTGATCGCAGCCCTGCGCGGCGGATCGGGAAAAACCGTGGTATCGATCGGAATTATCGCCGCTTTGGCCCGGTCCGGCAAGACAGTTGCCCCTTTCAAAAAAGGACCCGATTACATTGATGCTGGCTGGCTGGCCATGGCTGCCGGCCGGCCTTGCCATAATCTGGATTCTTTCCTTTTTGACGACCAGCTTGTTTCCCAGTCATTTATCTCCCGCAGCCAACACGCCGATATCGCAGTCATTGAAGGGAATCGCGGACTCTACGATGGTCTGGATAAGACCGGATCCACCAGCAGCGCCGCGCTTTCCGTGCTTCTGCAGACACCGGTGATATTGTGCATCGACTGCACAAAAAGTACCCGAACCATGGCCGCCCTGGTCATGGGATGCATGCACTTCGACCCCCGGGTGAACATCAGGGGCGTGGTTTTAAACCGCGTTGCAGGAAGCCGGCACGAAAATCTCCTCAGAGACTGCATTGAGTCCTATTGCGGGATTCCGGTGGTGGGCGCCATCCCCAAACTGCCCGGCAAAGATTTCCCGGAACGGCACATGGGCCTGATTCCCACCCCCGAACATTCATGGGCCGCAGCTTCCATTGATGCGGCAACACAGATGGCGCAAAACCATATCGACCTTGATGCTGTCTGCCAAATTGCAGAAAGTAAATCTGTTTTGTCCCCTTATTCCAGTGCCCCAAGCTGTGAACTATATGTCATAGACGCCGGACAGTCATTGCCGTCTGAAACCTTGCAGACCGATGCTGCCTGCGATAAGGCATCCCGGCCGCGCATCGGTATTGTCATGGACTCCGCATTTCAGTTTTATTATCCGGAAAATATCGAGGCGCTGCGGGTTGCCGGGGCGGACCTGGTGTATCTGAGCCCCCTTGAAATGTCTGATTTCCCGGAGATAGACGGCCTGTACATCGGCGGCGGATTTCCGGAGACCCATGCCAAAGCGCTTTCCGAGAATTCTCGGTTCAGGGAGGATTTGCGGTCGCGTGCATCGAAAGGGCTGCCCATTTATGCGGAATGCGGCGGTCTCATGTATCTCGGGGAATCCCTGGTTTTAGATCAACCCTATCCCATGGCGGGCGTACTGCCCATTGTGTTCGGATTTTCCAAACGCCCCCAGGGGCACGGCTACACGCTTGTAACCGTCAACAGGGACAATCCCTACTTTTCGGAAGGGATTGTACTGAAAGGACATGAATTCCATTATTCACGGGTCATTGAGTGGAAAGGGAAGGACGAGGATCTGGTTTTTAACATGAAAAAGGGGCGCGGGTTCATCAGCTGCAGCGAGGGCCCAAAAGACGGGGTGTGCATGGGAAACGTAATGGCGACCTATACCCATCTTCATGCCCTTGGGTGCCCCCAGTGGGCGCAATCGCTCGTTCGGCTGGCGAAAGAATTTATGAAGAATAAAAATTGACGATTGATGGGCTCGAAAAAAGTCATTTTTACGATGGCAAAGAAAAAAGCCGGACTGCTTATGCAATCCGGCTTTTTTGCGCGTATGATTTTACAAAGCGATTAGGGTCTCGGGTGGCACTGGGTGCAGGCAACCGGTGCGATGTTTTCCCCTTTTTCCTCGTTAAACGCTTTGTGGCAGTCTGTGCAATTTTCATGCATGGCGCCGTAAAAGTACTCTCTTTCCAGTGCCAGTCGCTCTTCTTCTGGAAGGCTCCGGTCAACGCGCGGCTGGCCGGGTTTGCTGTGGCAGTCAATGCAGTTTTTCACGTCATCGTCGAGCGTGATATCGTCGGTGGGCTTTCCGGTTTCGTCATGATGACACTCGCCGCAGCTGTACCCATAATCCTCAATGTGCTTCGTGTGGGTAAAATCAACGATTCCCATGCGGTGTTGTTCAAAAGCAGCCTCGTGTTTCATGGTAATGACATCCGGGCTTCCTTCATTCCCTGCGTTCAGCCCTGCAGCAATAAAGAGCGTTGCAACGCAAGCGAAAAGCACTGCCAGTATCGATCTTTTGTTCATCTCGTACACCTCCTGATTATTGAATCTTATATCTGAAATCACCCTGGTCAAATTTTTTATAAGCACTTTTACGTACAAAATAATAATTATCAGAAACAGAATATCGTGTCAATGAAATTCAGTGAAATTCAGTGACACGGGAATCCCGCCCCGGTCATGTCATGCGGACGGTCCTTCTCCGGTTTCCGGGTCTTTGTCTGGTTTCTGCCTGCCGAAGGTGTATGCACCAAGTATGCTGATTTCGTATAAAATCATCATGGGGAGCGCAAGCAGGGTCTGGGTGACCACGTCCGGCGGGGTCAGCAGCGCCGCACCGACAAAGAAAATTAAAATGGCATATTTCCGATTTTTTTTGAGAAAGGGGACGGTAACAAGGCCAAGCCGGGCCAAAAACGTGATCACGATCGGCAGTTCAAATACGATTCCGAAAGCCATCAGGAGTTTGGATGAAAAACTCAGGTATTCTCGCATGGACGGCAGGGGCTGGATGGTTTCGGAGGCAAAACCCAATAGAAACTTGAACCCTATGGGAAAAACCACGAAATAGCCGAACAGGGCTCCTCCCATAAAAAAAAGAGAGGAAACAAAAATAATGGGAATCATGGTTTTTCGTTCGTGTTTGTAAAGGCCGGGTGCAACAAACATCCAGAACTGGTATATGATGACCGGCGCTGAGATAAAAATTCCCGTAAGCAGGGAAACCTTCAAGTAGGTGAAAAAAGCCTCCGGAATGCCCGTAAAGATAAGGGTGTCTCCCTGGCGCATAGCACGTATGAGCGGGGCAGTAAGGACTTCAAAGAGCTTTTCCTTGAATATATAGGCAACCACAAACCCCGCAAATATGGCAATAAGACACCGTATAAGCCGCTTGCGAAGTTCATCGAGATGTTCTGTTAACGGCAGTTTATCCGCTTCTTCACTCATCGGTTTTTACCGCTTCCTCCTGCTTGGCTGATTCCGGATCATCATATTCGGCGATTCCTGTTTTTATATCCTCATCTGCAGCAGATTTCTGTTCGGTCTCGTCCATCGCCCCGGTTTCACTTTCCTGCGCATTGGTTCCGGAATCCTGCCGGGTGCGCTTTCCGATCCGGCCGATGTCTTTTTTTTCAATATTTTTGATATCTTTTACCTCTGTATCTATGGAATCCTTGAAATCCTGGGTCGCATTTTTAAATTCGTTGAGCGCTTTTCCCAGGGATCTTGCCATATCTGGCAGCTTCTTTGGCCCGATGACGATGAGGGCCACGACAAGGATGAGAATCAATTCCGGCATGCCTATACCGAACATGTTGCATATCTCCCTGAAAACGGTTTGCTGCGGTGTTGCCTGTTGCTTTTCATGATATTGTAAATCCAGTGCATCGTTATTTTTGCAGATGGGCGGAAATGTGTTTTATTTCGGGAAAAATCAGCTCAATGCAAGCCAGTTTGCATCCCTTGAGGCTTCCCGGCAGGCAGAACACAGCGGTGTCTCCGATAATGCCCGCTGTTGCCCGCGACAGGATCGCCGCCGAATCGATCTGGTGAAAGCTGAGCGTCGCAAACAAGGCGCCGAAAGCGATCAATTCCTTTGTAAAAAGCGGTTTAATCGCTTCGATGGTGACATCCGTCCGGCTGATACCGGTACCCCCGTTAATCAGCAGTATGTCCGGTTTGCGGGTATCTATGGATTTGCTGACCGCTTTTGTGATTTCGTGACGGTCATCGGTTACGATGCGGTAATCAACAATTTCGTGCCCTTCTTTTTCGCATTGCCGTTTTATCCACTGTCCGCTTTTATCATCCGCGGAAGAACGAGTCGTCGATACAGTGATAATACCGACCCGGACGATTTTCGGTGCCTGTTTCGAATGCTCTTTTTTGGCCATAATCGTTTACTTTTTAAATCTCTTTATGGTGACAGAATATCGACCTGGTCCTCACCGTCGCATTCGGTGAGCAGTACGTTTACGGACTCGTTTTTTTCCGTGTGTAAATACTTGCCCGTATAATTGGCCTGGATGGGCAGTTCCCGGTGTCCCCGGTCGATAAAAACGCACAGTTCCACCCTGTCGGGACGGCCGTAATCCATAAGCGCTTCCATTGCGGCACGAATGGTGCGTCCGGTATATAAAACGTCATCTACCAGGAGGATGTCTTTTCCGCCCACGGGAAATGAAATTTCACTCCCCCGCACCTCGGGGTGGTGACTGGCGCTCGTCCAGTCGTCACGGTAGAGGTTGATATCGATATTGCCGATAAATACGTTGCAGGAATGCGTGTTTTTGAGAATTTCCCGGATTCTTTCGGCCAGAAATACACCGCGGGTATGAATTCCCACAAGCGCAAGTTTGGAAGGATCTCCGTGATTGTTTATGATCTCATCGGCAATGTCGTGCAGGATTTTTTTCATTTCCGAAGATTCGAGGATAGTTTTACGTCTCATCGGGTTGTTCCCTCATGTTTGGCAAAGCATTTTTTTCCTTTAAAAAGGTCTGAAAACAATTGAAAACAATAGCACCATATACTATGAAATCCTATGAGATCAAGATTTATGTTTGATTTTGCGGCGGCA
>JAABUA010000104.1 GCA_011389515.1 Desulfobacteraceae bacterium | reverse complement strand
GTCCTCGAAGATCAAAAGGGCCAGAATAAACTCCGCCTCGGGGTTGGCCAGTCTCTTTTTCTCCTCCAGCATTTTGGCGGAAACGGATGAACTGGTCGCATATGCCATGGCGCCGAGGACAAAGGCGGGCAAAAGACCCTGTCCGAACACCATGGCGATGGCCATGGCCCCGCCGATATTCAAAAACACATCCAGAAGCCCGGCCGGCCAGATTTTTTTGGATATGCTGATCATTCGGGCCAGAGGAAATTCCAGGCCCAGTATGAAAAACAGGAGCACGATGCCGACCTCGGCAATCGTGTGGATGGTTTCGATATCCTGAAAAAACGAGGATATTGCCGCGCCCAGGACAATATAGACCAGAACAGACGGGAGTCTGAGTTTCTGGGAAGCGAAGCTGACCAAAAAAAATGCACACAGAATCAGCCCGGCAAAAAGCAGGAAAGGCGTAGGCATATTTTCCACGGGTTACCTTATGATACTCTCATCTTGCGTCACAAAATCCGTTGAAGAGACAACAAAAACAACTTTATTCCAGCTTACACAGACTATCCAGGCTCCGGGTCTGTTCCCGGTTGCCGATAGCCAAAAGCACATCTCCGGGTAGAATTACCTCGTTGATGTCAGGGCTGCCGATCATGGTGTTGCCCCGCTGGATGCCGATAATGGTCGAACCGGTCCTGGACCGTATCTTGCTGTCAATAATCTTCTGGTTGGCAATACAGCTGTCTTTATCCACCCGGAGCCATTCCAGCCGGATGTTTTTTAAAAACAACTCCACGCGATCATCGGTTACGGGCTGATAATCCACGCCCAGCAGAATGGTGCCAAGCTGCCGCGATTCCTCATCAGAAAGGGTCAGGGTAAAATCCGGGTCATCTTCATCCTCCGGACCGAAGTGATAAATTTCCCGGTTGCCGTTATGATGAAGGATTACGGTAACCTGGTCACCTTCCACCGTTTTAAACGAATAACGCTTTCCGATGCCGGGCAGGTCGCTGGTCTTGATCTGCATGTGCCTTCTCCCTTATGTTTTCTTCTTTCACAAGGCCCTTCACAGGACAGGATCTTTTTGGGGGCCGTTTTCACCATGATAACCAATTTCATCAACTTGTACCACAATGAAGCGCCGTTGATATTTCCTTTTTTGACCGGCTCGTGCCACCCCTGCGGATCGCCCGGGAAAATCGTTGACGAAACGCCGCTGAATATCATATGAGAGTTGACTATGACCAACAATACGACAAAATAACATGAAATGCGCATAAAAAAGGCTGATTAGCCGGGCTCAAACCCGCATGGTACATATCGACAACCAGACGATTTAAATCATCGCTGAACGCAGATAACGACGGGCGTGAGGGTTTTGGATCTCATGAGCACCTGGTAGACCCAAATGCCGGAAAGTGCAAAGCCCGAAAGAATTGTAGGCATTGATATGACCGCAAGGAAAAGGTTCGAGAACCCACGTATGCCCTAATCTGAACCCATCTTCGCCGTTTTGGGCAGAAAAAATCATGTACTTGATCAAGGAGGCACTCATGTTTATTGACGGAACCTGGAGAGATGCTGCAAACGGACAGTCATTTGACGTGTCCGACCCGGCAACCGGCGAAACGATTGGAAAGGTTCCGGACGGGGGGAAGGCGGATGCGATCGCCGCTGTTGAATCAGCCAGCATGGCCTTTATAGAGTGGTCCGCGCAGACGGCGTACAAGAGATCAGAATTTCTCTATGAAGTCTATCGTTTGATGATGGAAAACCTCGATCATCTGGCCGAAACGATGACCCGGGAAATGGGCAAGCCCATTCGGGCGTCAAAAAACGAAGTCAGGTACGCGGCTGACTTTATGCTCTGGTTTGCCGAGGAGGCCAAGCGGGTCTACGGCAGAAGCATTCCGTCGGCCAGACCCGATCAGCGTTTTCTGGTCCATTATCAACCGGTGGGCGTCGTTGCTGCGATCACGCCCTGGAACTACCCGATCTCCATGATTACCCGCAAAGCCGCTCCCGCCCTGGCGGCCGGCTGTACTTTTGTCTTAAAACCCGCAGAAGCCACGCCTCTGTGCGCTATTGAAACATACAAGCTCTTCGCAAAGGCGGGCCTGCCGGCAGGTGTGGTCAACCTGGTGACAGCTCGTGATCCTTCACCGGTAGGCGAGGTTTTCCTCACGGATCCACGGGTGCGCAAAATAACATTCACCGGCTCAACCGAGGTCGGCAAAATGATTGCCCGAAAAGCCGCGGATCAGATGAAGCGAATCTCCCTGGAGTTGGGTGGGCATGCCCCCTTTATTGTTTGTGAGGATGCTGACCCTGTGCACGCGGCAAAAGGGCTCTTTCTGGTTAAGTTTTTAAACACCGGCCAGGCATGCATAAGCCCCAATCGCATTTATGTGCACCGGGACAGCCTTGAACCTTTTATCGGAGAACTGAAAAAACGGGTGGAACGAATGAAAGCCGGCGGCGGTTTTACCAGCGGTGTCAGCATCGGCCCCCTTGTGAATGCTGCTGCGGTTGAAAAAGTGGACCGTCAGGTTCGTGATGCCGTAAGTCAAGGCGCAGAGTGCGTGATCGGCGGCCGACGGTTGACGGAAAATGGACTCGATAAGGGGTTTTTTTATGCACCAACCATATTAAGCCATATCAACCCTGACATGCTGATATACCGGGAAGAGACGTTTGGACCGGTTGCGCCTGTGGTGATTTATGATGACGAGGCCGATTTGCTGGCCATGGCCAATGATACCCGCTACGGCCTTGCCGCGTATGTCTATACACGGGAATTGTCCACGGCCATGCGCTATTTCGAGGGCCTTCATTTCGGGATTATCGGCATAAACGACATCAATCCCACATCCGCTTCCGCCCCTTTTGGCGGCATGAAGGAAAGTGGAATAGGCCGCGAAGGAGCGACAGAAGGAATTCTTGAGTACCTTGAAACCAAGCTCGGCGGTTTTTCAATTTAACTATAGTTGGAAAGCTTCCTTAATTCGGTCTTTAAAATTTTTCCCGAACCTGTTTTCGGCAATTCATTCATAAATTCGATTGTTTTTGGCACTTTAAAGCGTGCAAGTTTCTCCCTGCAGAAATCTGTCAATGCCTGTTCAGAAACCCCACTATCAGGCTTCAAGACCACAATTGCCTTGGGGACTTCCCCCCATTTTTCATCCGGCATTGCAATTACGGCACATTCCAATACGTCCGGATGCATGTAGATTGCGTTTTCAATCTCAACCGAAGAAATATTCTCACCACCGCTGATGATGATATCTTTGGCACGGTCCACGATGAGCACATACCCTTCTTCATCCACCGTTGCCAGGTCGCCGGTAAAAAAATACCCGCCACGTATCGCCTTGTCCGTTTCCTCGGTGAGCTTCCAATACCCCTTCATTACATTGTCCCCGCGAACGATGATTTCGCCCACGCTCTTACCATCCCAGGGGACTTCACGATCATCGGTATCCACTACCTTCAGATCAACGCCCGGAACTTCCAGGCCCGTCCTGGTGAGATATTTCACCTGCTGCTCTTCCGGCAAGTGCAGAAGGGTGTCTTTTATGTTACCGACTGTAAGGAGCGGACAGGTCTCTGTAAGCCCGTACCCGGAGTTATACTGGCATCCAAGGCGAGCCATCATGCGTTGGGCATTTGCGGGTGACATGGGTGCACCGCCAACCATGACCCACTGAAGGGAAGAAAGATCATAGCTGTCGAGATCGGGAACGTTGAGCAGAAAATTGATCATCGTCGGCACCATCATCGTTGCGGTAACGCCTTCAGATTGAATGGTTTTCAGAACATTGTTCGGTTCAAACTGGCGCTGCATGATGTGTCGTCCGCCCTGGTAGGTCACCGACCAGATAAAAAAAGCGTCCGCCAGATGAAACAACGGGGCTATATGGTGCCACACCGTGCTGTCCGCCAGCTTGAAGGCAATAATGGTGGTCATGGCATTGGCGTAAATATTGCGGTGGGTGAGCATTACTCCTTTAGGGTTCCCGGTGGTTCCACTGGTATAATAGAGATTGAGGATATCGTTTTCATCTTCCGTTTTCGAATCCACCGGGTCATCCGGCGCATTTTCAACCAGGGTTTCGTAGGTGCCGGTTATCCAATCGGCATCCGCGTCACCCTCAGCAACATAATAATGCCTGACCGTTTTTAGGTCCGTCCGGATTTTTTCGATCATCGGCTTGAAATCCTTATGAAATATGAGGATCTCAGCTTCGGCATTGTTCAGGATATAGGTATATTCCGAAGGGGAGAGCCGAATATTCAAGGGAAGCAGCACCTGGTGCGTCAGTGCCATTCCAAAATACATTTCAAAATAACGATAGGTGTTGTAATCCAGCAGGGCGACGCGCCCACCGGAGGTAATCGGGGTTTGTCCAATTGCATGATACACCTGCCACGACCGTTTTTGAACTTCGGCATATGTCATTCTCACATTGCCGTCTACCACGGCGGTCTTGTTTGAATAAAGCTTTCCCGCTCTTTTCAGAATACGATTCGGAGTCATGGGAACTTGCATGGACATCCTCCTTGAAATGATAAGAGGGCGTTTTTCAACGCCCTCTCATTGCGATCATTATCGATCATTCTTTAAAAACATCGCCGTATGACTTGCGCATTTCCCGTTTCAGAATTTTGCCCGTAGGTGTTTTGGGCAGCTCGTTGAGAAAAATAACCTTCTTGGGAATTTTAAAAGGGGATAGTTTCTCCTGGCACAAATTGATGATTTCCTGCTCCGTGATGGTTTCGCCCTTGCGGGGGACGACTACGGCCGTTACGGCTTCCACCCATTTGGGGTGCCCGACCCCGATAACCGCGACTTCTTCAACACGGTTATCCAGATAAATGGCTTCTTCGACTTCCCGGGTCGATACATTTTCCCCGCCGGTTTTGATCATGTCCTTTTTCCGGTCCACGACTGCGATATAGCGGTCTTCATCCAGGACGCCGATATCACCCGAATGAAACCATCCGTCTTTCATGACGTCTTCGGTTTTGTCCGGTTCCTTGTAGTACATGATCATCGCATGCGGCCCTTTGCCGCAGATTTCCCCCGGGGTTTGAGTTTCTGTAACCGTTTTCCCGTTGTCGTCTTCCAGGCGGCTTTCCATGTTCAGCCCGCCCATACCGGCGCTGCCCAATTTGGTCATGGCATCTTCGGCTTTAAGGATGGTATGGTATGGCGCCAGTTCCGTCTGCCCGTAATAGTTGTAAATCTTGACACCCGGGAGGCGATCGAGCATCTCCCTGAGCACCTCTACCGGCATGATGGATGCGCCATAATAGGCTTTTTTCAGACTGGAAAGATCATTCTTCTCAAAATCAGGATGCCTCATCATCCCTATCCAAACCGTTGGCGGGGCAAAAAACATGGTGGCCTTTTTTTCCGCGATTGTCTTTAAAATTTTAGGGACATCCGGCATCATGAGAATGTTGGTGCCGCCAAGATAAAAAATAGGGTTTAGAAACACGTCGCGCTGGGCACAATGGTATATGGGAAGCGCATTGATGTTGATGTCCTGCTCATCATACCGGCCGTCGATGATAGCCCCCATATACTGGGCGAGCAGCGCCTGGTTGCTTATGATCACACCTTTCGGCAGTGATTCAGTGCCGCTTGTATAGGTCATCTGGCAAGGGTCTTCGATTCGCAGAATGGCCTCCGGCTCTGTTTTTGGATAGGCCTGGTACCAGGCGTTGAAATCTTTAAAGCGGTCATCAGGCGGTGATTTTCCTTCCACATCATCCGACCATACCAGATTTTTGACTGTAGGCATCTCATTGAGAACCTCTCCGACCAGCGGGTACAAATTGTCTTCAATGATAAAAAGTTTGCTTTCGGAGTGATTGATGCAAAAAGAAATGTCTTTTCCTTTCAGCAGGTAATTGATAGCCAGGTATATGGCGCCGATTTTGCAGCATCCCAGCCATGTGAGAACGTGATGCGTGGTATTGTGAGCAAGAATGGCAACCC
>JAABUA010000103.1 GCA_011389515.1 Desulfobacteraceae bacterium | reverse complement strand
GGACATGCTGCGCAACGGCATCGATATCCTTTTTCACGTGTTCAACCGGCCGCAGCGAAAACCGTTGGTTCTTGTAAACCGGGCAGAAGGTGCATTTATTCCAGGGGCAGTTTCGGCTGACGCGGATAAGCAGGCTTTGCGCCTCACTGGGCGGACGGATCGGCCCCTGTTCAAACCCTCTGTATTCTTCCTTTTTATCTGATTTGGCCATAAAGATACGCTTCTCCTGTTGTTTCTCCGGTTGTTTCTCCTTGATCCGGGAACCTGTTGCAGGTTACTATAACCTGTCTCAAAATTGTCTTTCGGCCCATCCGTTTATTTAATTCGTTTTTTCGAAATCGAAATCGCTATCGAAATCGGTTTTTTCAAATCCACAGAACACGAGATCTTCCTTTTGAAATAAGGCAACCACCAGGTTTTTGCGTCCAAGTGACCTATTCTTTTTTTTCGATTGCGATTATCCAACAAAAAGATTGAACCCAAATCCGAATTTTGAGATGGGTTACTAATAAATACGTAAATATCATATTATAATAAACCATTTACACCCATGAAACCATGAAAAAATTACTTGCCGCCTTACTGGCAACCATCATCGTCGCAGCGGTTGGTGCAGGCGTGATCATACATGACCTGTCACGTTATGCCGTCACGCCCGTGGGAAACATCCGGGAACCGGTGATTTTTGAAATCCACCGGGGCCAAAGCTTTGCTTCGGTAACAAAGAGCCTGGAAGAAAAAGGACTGGTTGACAGCCGGCGCAAGTGGACCCTTGTTGCGCGCTACACCGGGCACGATGAAACCATCCGGTTCGGAGAATATCAAATCTCACCGGAAATGACCCCCCTGGAAATTCTGAACCGTTTCTCCCGGGGCGACGTCCTTCTTCACAAGGTAACCATTCCGGAAGGCTTTACCATGAGACAAATCGCCGCCCGCCTTGAAACGGCCGGCCTTTGCAGCAGCGAGGCTTTCATTACGCTTGCAACGGATACGCAATGGATTGAACGCTTAGGGATACCCGGGGAAACACTGGAGGGCTACCTTTTTCCCGACACTTATTTTTTCGAAAAAAACCCTTCTGAAAAAGACGTGATCCGGACGATGGTGGGAAAATTTAACAACACGTTTACGCAGGACTGGGAGGACCGCGCAGCAGAGATGGGCTTTTCCGTCCATGAAATCGTGACCCTGGCATCCATTATCGAAAAGGAAACCGGCCTTGACGCGGAGCGTTCCAGGGTTGCCTCCGTGTTTCACAACCGGCTGAAGCGCAACATGCGGCTCGACAGCGATCCTACGGTCATATACGGCATTGAAGATTTTGACGGCCGGATCCGGACAAGACACCTCAGGGAAAAAACGGCTTACAATACCTATATGCAAAGGGGCCTTCCGCCGGGACCGATTGCCAGTCCCGGCTTTTCATCGCTTTATGCCGCACTTTACCCTGAAGATACCGACTACCTTTTTTTCGTGGCAAAATCAGAAATAGAGCATCATTTTTCAAAAACGTACGAGGAACACCGCAGGGCCGTGCAGAAGTATATACTGGGGAAATAGGATAGGAGCTGGGTCTGTACGGATTTTTTGAGCAACACCTGCGATTATGCCTGCGCCCTGGAATACACATCATCATCCAGTCGCCCCCGGGGCCCTTCGGGATCGGCCAGGTAATGATATCCCGCAGCCGCAATCATGGCCGCGTTGTCGCCGCACAGGGAGATGTCCGGCACGTGAAGTTTCAGCCCCCGTTCCCCGGCTGCTTCCGCTATTTTTTTCCGAAGCCGCCGGTTTGCGGCCACGCCGCCGACAACCGCCATATCGCGGCATCCTGTTTCTTCCGCCGCGTGCAGGAGCTTCTGAGAAAGCACATCCACCACCGCCTCTTCAAACCCGGCCGCAATGTCGGCCATATGCTCCCGGTAATCCGCGTGGGTTTCAATGTATCGTTTTACGGCGGTTTTTAACCCGCTGAAGCTGAACGCATACCTGGTTTTATCGATCCATGCCCTGGGGAAATGGATTTTTTCAGGATCCCCCTGCACCGCCATTTCAGATATCAACACCCCGCCGGGATATCCCAGCTCCAGCATCTTGGCGACCTTGTCAAAGGCCTCGCCTGCAGCGTCATCCCGGGTCTGCCCCATCAAACGCGCTTCAATATGGGATGTGACATGATAAATGCCGGTATGCCCCCCGGAAACCAGCAGTGCGACAAATGGAAATGCCGGTTTCTGGTGGCCAAGAAAAACAGAGTTGAGGTGCCCTTTCAGGTGATCCACGCCGATCCATGGTACCCCCATGCCGTAGGAAAGCGCCTTTGCAAATGAAAACCCCACTAGAAGTGCACCCACAAGGCCGGGCCCCCGGGTGACGGCAATGCCATTGATGTCGCCAAGATTTACGCCGGCTTCCGCAAGCGCCTGGTCCACCACGATGCAGATATTTTCCATATGCTTTCGCGCAGCCAGTTCGGGAACGACGCCGCCATACGCATGATGCACGTCCACCTGGGACGCCACCACGGAAGACCTTACCAGAAAACCGTTTTCAACCACGGCCGCGGCGGTTTCATCGCACGACGTTTCAATACCTAAAATTTTCATGGGAAATTTCAAGAAAGACTCATGCGGTCAGGCGCGGCACATCAACATTCGGACCACTGGAACCGTGACTTATCTGTTTTTTTCCGTTTGACGACTTCGCCGATAATATAGGCCTTGTCGTTCATCCCAGCCAGCCGTTCAACGACATCCTGCGCAGCGGATTCCGGCACAACAGCGATCATACCGATGCCGTTGTTGAATGTCCGCATCATTTCGTGGGCGTCTATATTGCCGGCTTTCTGGAGAAAGGGGAAAATGGGCGGAACATGCCAGGAGTTTTTGTATAGCACGAAATTAGTCGTCTGAGGCACCACCCGAACCAGATTCTCCAGGATTCCGCCGCCGGTGATGTGCGCAAGGGCATGAATGGGAACGCCCTTTATCAGGCTCATGACCGCATCCGTATAAATGCGGGTCGGCGTGAGCAGTTCTTCGCCCAGCGTTCTTTCAAATTCCGGCACGTAGGTGTCCACGTCCATTTTCAGCACATCAAAGCAGATCTTTCGCACCAGGGAATATCCGTTGCTGTGAAGGCCAGAGGAAGCGATGCCCACTAGCTTGTGCCCCACCCGGATTTCCGAACCATCGATGATCTTGTCATTATCCACGACGCCAACGGCGAAACCGGCGAGATCATACTCGCCTTTTTGATATATATCCGGCATTTCTGCGGTTTCACCCGCTATAAGGGCGCATCTGCCGCGACGGCAGCCTTCGGCGATCCCCTCGATAATTTTTTCAGCGACTGCAAGGTCAAGTGATCCGGTGGCGAAATAATCCAGAAAGAAAAGCGGTTTTGCGCCCTGGACAATGATGTCGTTGACGCACATGGCAACCAGGTCGATGCCGATCGTATCATGCCGGTTTGTTTTAAAGGCGATCTTGAGCTTTGTGCCAACCCCGTCGGTGGAGCTCACCAGGACGGGTTTTGAATAATTTTCCACATTCAACGAAAAAAGACCGCCAAAACCGCCGATTTCGCCCATTACGCCGACGCGGGGTGTTTCGGACGCAATTTTTTTAATCGATTTTACGAAATTATCGGCCTTGTCAATGTCTACGCCTGCATCAGCGTACGTCAGCTTCTCGTTCGACTCGCTCATGAATCTCCCCTGCTGTGCAGAAAATGGCATGAAAATACATATGTAAAAAAACAGGTAAATATGTATGATACAATTAGAATCCCTACTGGAAAAATAGGCATTGGTAGCTCAAATGCCAACAAAAGTCAAAACAATTTTTTTGACATCGCCCGCCATGTGGTGTATTCAGACACAACACCAATAATCATCAAGCATAGCGTGTATAAAGGGCTGTAAAATGAACAAAAAAACCTTTGCCAGGCTGGACAGGCTGCCCCCATATGTTTTTGCAGCCGTAAATGAACTGAAAATGGAAATGAGGCACGCCGGGGAAGATATCGTCGACCTGGGCATGGGCAACCCGGACCAGGGGACCCCGAAACATATCGTCAACAAGTTGATCGAAGCGGCAAAGAAGCCCCATAACCACAGGTACAGCGCGTCCATGGGCATCCGGAAACTCCGCATGGCAATTGCGGACTGGTATAAACGGCGGTTTGACGTGGATATCGACTACGAGACCGAGGCCATTGTTACCATCGGAGCCAAGGAGGGCATTTCTCACCTGATGCTGGTCACCATAGGCCCGGGCGATGTTGTGCTCACCCCCAGCCCCACATATCCGATCCATCCTTTCTCCGCCATCATATCGGGCGGGGATGTCCGCTATATCCCCCTGGGGCCGGACACGGATTTTTTCGAGAACCTGGTCAATGCCACAAAACACACCTGGCCGAAGCCAAAAGCCATGATTTTATGCTTTCCGCACAACCCTACCACGGAAACGGTGGAACTGTCGTTTTTCGAAAAAATTGTCGCCTTTGCAAAGGAACACGACATCCTGGTCATTCATGACCTGGCGTATGCGGACCTCGTGTTTGACGGGTATAAACCCCCGAGCTTCCTGCAGGCAAAAGGGGCCAAGGACGTGGGCGTTGAGTTTTTCTCGCTTTCCAAAAGTTACAATATGCCTGGATGGCGGATCGGGTTCTGCGTGGGGAACAAAGAGGCTGTCGGTGCGCTCAAGCGGATCAAGAGCTACCTCGACTACGGCATTTTTCAGCCCCTTCAGATTGCCTCCATTATTGCGCTCAACGGTCCCCAGGATTGCGTGGGTGAAGTCCAAAGCCTCTACAAAGAGCGGCGAGACGCCCTGATAACCGGCCTGCACCGGGCGGGCTGGAACGTGCCGCCGCCCAAGGCAACCATGTTCGTGTGGGCAAAAATACCGGAGCAGTTCGCCCATATGAAATCGCTTGAGTTTTCCAAAATGCTCATGCGGGAAGCAAAAGTTGCCGTTTCCCCGGGAATCGGGTTCGGCCCTTACGGCGATGACTATGTGCGCTTTGCCCTCATCGAGAACAAGATGCGGACCAACCAGGCCACCCGGGGCATAAAAAAAATGTTGAATGCAAAATCATAGAATTGAATTACGAAACAAGGGTAAGGAACAGTAATGAAACAGATCAATATCGGCATTATCGGCTTGGGAACAGTGGGCACCGGGATTGTAAAACTCATGGTGCAAAACAGGGATATCATCAGCGCTCGGCTTGGTGCGGAACTGGTTTTGAAAAAAGGTGCGGACCTGGATATCGAAAGGGACCGGGGCGTTGAATTCGCGCCCGGCCAATTGACCACCGACCCGTTTCTCGTGACCGATGACCCCGATATTGACATTGTTGCCGAAATGGTAGGCGGTACCGGAATTGCAAAAGAGGTCATCGAACGGGCCATGGAAAACGGCAAGCACGTGGTCACCGCAAACAAGGCGCTTCTGGCGGAATACGGCAACGAATTGTTCGAAAAGGCCGAAAAAAAAGGTGTAACCCTCGCTTTTGAAGCAAGCGTGGGGGGCTGCATGCCCATTATCAAGACCATTCGGGAAACCCTTGTGAGCAACCGCATCGAGGCCGTTACCGGCATCTTAAACGGCACATGCAACTATATCCTTACCCGGATCACCAACGACGGCATCACGTTTGCCGAGGCGCTGAAAGATGCCCAGGAAAAAGGGTATGCAGAAGCAGACCCGACGCTGGATGTCGGCGGGTTCGACACTGCACACAAGCTGGCCGTCATCTCGGCCCTGGCCTACGGCATGAAAATCAACCTGGACGATATCTACATCGAAGGAATATCCGGCATCACGCCCATGGACATCGAATTTGCAAGGGACTGCGGGTACCGCATCAAGCTTCTGGCCATCAGCAAGTTTGACGGCAGCGCGGTCGAGGCGAGGATCCATCCTACCATGGTTCCGTTTTCAAACCAGCTGGCAAGTGTTTCCGGCTCCATGAACGCCGTAAGCCTCACCGGTGATG
>JAABUA010000102.1 GCA_011389515.1 Desulfobacteraceae bacterium | reverse complement strand
GGCCCATATTCTGTGGAAATATTTATCGTGATAAAAATAAACTGGCCATAGTAGATGTTATTCATACGGGTCGATATCAAACAGCCGGCAGGTGTTGTCCCATATGGCCGATGCCAGTTTTTCCGGGTCTGTCTGCCGGATGTCGGCGATTTCCATCAGCACGGAGCGAACAAAGGCCGGTTCGTTTCTGCGAAAAGTCCGTTTTTCCGGTTCCGGGGTCAGGTAGGGGGCGTCCGTTTCAACGAGGATGCGGTCCTCGGGAATGTCTTTGATCAGCCCGCGCAGTTCGGCGGCCCGCTTTTTGATGGTGACAATGCCGGTAACGCCGATGTGAAATCCCAGGGTAAGGTATTTTTCCATTTCATCGCTGTTCCCGGAAAAGCAGTGCACAACGCCTTTCTGCCCTTTTTTCATGCGGGTGGAGACCAGTTCGTAAAAGCGGCCCTCGCTGTCGCGCTCGTGGAAAATCAGCGGCAGGTCCAACTCTCCTGCAATCTCGATCTGGCGCACGAAGCATTCTTCCTGATTTTCCTGCGGGGAAAACATCCGGTTGAAGTCCAGGCCGCATTCCCCCCAGGCCTTTACCTTAGGCCCGGCAGCCATCCGGCGCAGGTTTTCAAGAACCGTTTTGCTGCAACTCGTGGCATCATGGGGGTGAATTCCGACCGAAGCATAGCACCCGTCAAACATTGCTGCAATATCTGCGGCCTGGCGTGAGGTTTTCTCCGTGATTCCCACCACCATGATTTTTTTTACGCCGGCTTGCCCGGCCTTGTCAATCACTGCCTCCATATCCCTGTTGTATGACTTGTCATTGAGATGGCAGTGGCTGTCAAATAGTTTCATGTCGTTCCTTTTTGATTATCCTTTTCAAATCCCGGATTTGTTACCGACCCTCATTTACCACCTGTCAGGGCTGCAATCAAGCAATAATAAAAATGACGGCTTTGTAAAAAGTCCAATATCTGCGTTGCGCACAATTTTTGAAGAATCTCACGTACGGCTAAGTACTATCAATTCTTCAAAAATTGCACGCGCCTTGATCTTGAACATTTTACAAAGCCGTCTGACAATGACTTTTACAAGACTGTCAAAAATGATGAATTCGTAAAAAGTCACAAGATACGTAACAGATGGCTAAGTTAAAAGTTCCATATACAAGGCGTAGCAATTTTTCATACGCGAAGGCATACATGTCGTATGTTGAGCGGATGAAAAATTGCTGCAACGCAGTAGATGGTACTTTTAACGACGCCATCAAAAATAAGCGCATTGACAAACCAGCTAAAATGAAAAATAAATGATTACAGGCGGAAACAAAGATCAAATCGTACCCATCATTTCAAGGAGGGTCTTATGGCGGAACCCGAAGTAACTTTCACGAGCAACGACTGCCTGCTGGTTATCGATGTGCAAAACGACTTCTGCCCGGGCGGGAAACTCGCTGTTGAGGAAGGGGATGCCGTCGTGCCGGTGTTGAACCGGTACATCGAAGACGCCATAAATAAACATGTACCGGTTTACCTGAGCCGGGACTGGCATCCGGTCGGTCATGTGAGCTTCCGGGACGGCGGAGGACAATGGCCGGATCACTGCCTTCAGGATTCCCATGGGGCAAGGTTTCATCCGGATTTGAAGGTGCCGGAAAACGCCGTTATCGTGACCAAGGGGGTCCGTTTTGACATGGACCAGAATTCGGCGTTTGACCAGACGGGCCTTGCCTATACGCTTCATAACGACGGCATTCAGCGCCTGGTCGTGGGGGGGCTGGCACAGGACGTGTGTGTTTTGGCGACGGTTCTTGACGGTCTCAAGGAGGGCTTTGAGGTGGCGCTGCTGCTTTCCGCCACCCGGCCGGTGACCCCGGAAGGCGGCCGCGATGCGGTGGAGAAAATGAAAGCCGAAGGGGCCGTGGTTATTCCGTAATATGGTGAAGCAGCGGCCCGTGACCGGTGCCGATTTTTCTGTCTTTGGAAAGGACGATCAGCCGGTGGGTCAGCCGCACCGCCTGGATAAACGCATTGGCAGGGTCATGCTTTTTCGCCAGAAACGCTGCCATGGCGGATGAAAACGTGCATCCCGTGCCGTGGGTGTTTTGGGTGTCGATATAGGGGCTGGTTTCTGCTGCCCGCCTGACTTCACCGGAGTGGCGGTACAACAGCGTATCGGTTACCGTACCCCCGGGATCGGGCCGGTGCCCGCCTTTGAGCGCGATCCCCGAAAGAGTAGGAAACCGCTCCAATACCACCATTCCCGCCTCGATAATATCATCGACCGGTTTTCCGCAGAGTACTTCCAGTTCATAGAGATTCGGGGTGACGTAGTCCGCCTCCGGCAGAATGATGTCCATCAGGGCGGATACCGCGTCTTTGTCGACCAGCCGGCCGCCGGAAGTTGCCACCATCACGGGGTCGCACACGACCGGGTATCCCGCGAGGAAAGGGGCGACTGCCTTACAGATCGCCCGGCCGGGAAGCATGCCGAGCTTGATGGTGTCAATCCGGATATCGGAAAAAACGCTTTGCAACTGGGCTTTGACAAAATCGGCATCAACTGCTACCGCCGCATCAACGGCCCGGGTGTTTTGAGCGGTGAGACCGGCGATGGCCGCAGCTCCGTAAACACCGGTCGCCATGAATGTTTTCAGGTCCGCCTGGATGCCCGCCCCGCCGGACGGATCGGATCCGGCGATGGACAAAACCGTGGGAATTTCTACCGGGGTTGTCATTTTTCTGGCCCGCCAAGATTGACGACTTATGTTGAGATAGGTTCTAATACGAGTTCATCAAGAGTAAAAGTTCCTGAACCGAAATCCGAATGTTGAGCTGGATTTTATACAAGTCATAATCGAAAAGGCCATGAAAAGTCAATCATGTATGAGGGGCTGCCTTGCATCTCTGCACCGCGAGATGATGAAAAATCTGCACATCTTCTTGATTCAGGGTTGTTTGTCCAGCGGTTTGACGTATTCGTATAGCGCGGGATGGGTGCAAATTTCATAATATTTGCGGTCAGTGTAGTGTTTTACGGAAAAATCGCGCGGGGAAACCAGGGGAATATCCGCCTCGCGGACAATAATCCGCTGGTAGCCGCCGGACACGGTGGGAAATTTTCCCGTGTAGATCACCACCGGTTCTTTCTGTATTTCCGGAAGCTTCGCTTCGATCCTCTTGAGGAAGATTTCGTCGAACAGTTTTTCAAACCCGGCTGCGGAAAGCTCTATCCCCATGACATTGTATCTGATCAGCGGGGAAGGGAGAAATTCCGCCCCCTCCATGCCGGATGTATCGATCTGGTATACATAGAGGTTAAAGGGCAAGCGGGTATCCTTGAACCTTCGCTGAAGGGCATGGTCGCATTCCGAGAGTGCGTCCGCCTCGTTGATTGCCGGCGATATCATGATCTGGTTGTTACCGTCGTAAAAAAAGGTGGGAGCGGAAGGGGAGAAACTGATGCCGATGCCCAAATCGAGCCGGGGAAGATTGTTTTTCCGGTTTTTATGATTCAGCCGCTTGACAACCAGCAGGATGTTTGCCGCAAGCCCGCATGCGCGGGCCACACCGTACCAGCGATCCGGCTCTCCTTCGTGTTCGAAAACAGAAAGGATCACCGCATCCCCTTCGATAAAAACCTTTTCCGCACCAAAAACGGAAATCAGGTTGTTGATCGGCTCGAAAAAATTAAGGCTGAAGTTGGACGCCGGGTTCAGCCCTTTCTGCTTCATTTGTTCGATAATTCCCGTGGAGCCCCGAACGTCGGCTTTCAGCACCGCGTGATTGATGACGGGTTTTTTTCTGGCGATCTGTTCCCGGTCAAGGATGAATTCGTACAGGGTGTGGTTGTCACGGGAAAGGCGGATGTCCTTTTCTTCTTCCGGCAGGTTTATACAGTCGGCCGCTTCCCTGTAAAGCCGGCAATTGCAGAGGTCCCGGTGGTAGCGGGCAAAATCACGGAGAAATCGGATTATCCGCAGCTTTTTTTTCCGTTTTGAGAACCATTTTATCCGGGAGGCGGTTTTTTTGAGTTTCGCCATGGACAGGGGCTTGTCGGAGTATGGTTTTAACCGGCTGATTTTGCGGTTGATGCGTTTTCTGGAGCGGGCATAGGCGGTATAATGAAGAACATCCTGGGGCATCAGGGGTGGACAGCAGGATTTGATGGCATCTTCGATCTCGTATGTTGCCACAATACCTTTCAGCACATTTTCCCGTTTCAGGATTTTGTATACCTTCCGGATCAGTTTTTTCTGCACCTTTGCCCGGGATGTAAGCGTTTTCAGATCCCCCCGGCTCCCGTTTTCGCTTCTTTGTTTCGCGCTTTCCCTGCGCGTTTCCGGGTAATTAAACAATAGGTCCATGTTGCCCGGATTTTTCAGAAGCCGGTCGGCAACCGTATGCGAAGAGGATCTGCCTGCCGGGCCATATGCGTGATAGTCATGGATACCCACTTGTGTATCGGCGGGTGACCGGTCGTCCTCCTCCGCAATGGTATGTAAAAAGGATTGTAATATTCCGTTTACGGTGCTGTAATTGAGGCAGTCCTCCAGGCGGTGCCCCACCAGGACGTAATTTTTCATCATGAAAAAATCATCCGGGTGAAAATCCGTATATAAGAGGGGGTTGTCAAAAAGTTCCGCCGGAAGAAGCCATTCCTCCCCGAAGTTCAGTGCCCTCAGTTCATCGATGTCCTTTCTTGCTTCGTTGAAATACAAAAAAAGTTCGGTGCAGACATCCCGAATGATGATGTTTCGCCGCTTGGTGATCTCCAAAACTTCTTCGCGCAGTTTGAGGTGTGATTCGCTCCGGTGCGAGACTTCCTGCTTGCGTACCACGTTTTTGAAGTGCTGGAATGCCGCTTCGAGCCGGTTGTTGACCCTTTCCATCAAAAGCTTGACCATGGCCACCTGGGCAAGATAGTCGACCTGGACTTCCTGAAGGGCTTTTGCCTGGTTGAGAGCGTTGGTCATGAGTTTCCGGCAGAGGTCCTTGAAGCGGGATATTTCCCGGTGCCAGTTGTCTTTCCGAATGGTCAGCAAAGGTCTGGACGCCCGTGAATGCTTCATGATCATCTGCAGGACGATGTGGTCCGTAATCTTGATGAACTCCGGGCTGATAAAGACGTCGTATCGGAGGTTGTCCGCGCCCAGCTTCAGCTTTTCAAGCGGAATTTCAACGCAATAGGCAGATAGATGAAGGCCGCCTTCAACCCTGTATGTATTTGCGGATGGATCCATTTATGGGATTGCCCCTGCAAGTGCTGTTATTCCCAGTGGACAGACAGGTTTCGCCGGATCGCCATTCCAACGATCAGTATGTATGTTCATCGCCGGGGAATGCACCTTCCCGGACTTCTTTGATGTAGTTTTCAATGCTTTCGACGGCGCTTTTTCGAAGGGAGCCGTATTGCTTGACGAACTTCGGCAGATGCCCGTCATTAATGCCCAGCATGTCATGGAGGACCAGGATCTGGCCGTCGCATTCGCGGCCTGCCCCGATGCCGATGGTGGGAATGGAAAGGGCGGCCGTGATATTTTTTGCAATGTCTTTGGGGATTCCCTCCAGCACCACGGAAAATGCGCCGGCGGATTCAACGGCCTCTGCATCCAGAAGCAGGCGGTCCGCATCCCTTTGAACCCGGTAGCCGCCCAGCTGATGAACGGACTGGGGGGTAAGCCCGATGTGCGCCTGGACAGGAATACCGGCGTCCGTCATTGCCTTGATCCGGTCGACCACCGCGGCGCCACCCTCGAGCTTGACCGCCGCCGCACCGGCTTCTTTCAAAAACCGCCCGGCATTGTAGATCGCTTCGGAAATGGACACCTGGTAGGACAAAAAAGGCATATCTCCCACCACAAGCGCTCTTTTTGCCCCCCGGGCCACGGTCCGGGTATGGTAGATCATCTCGTCCATTGTAACGCCCAGGGTGCTGGCACCGCCCTGCACTACCATTCCCAAAGAATCACCGACCAGCAGAACATCGACTCCGGCTTCATCGGCAATTTTCGCAAAGGGGTAGTCATATGCGGTCAATGAGACAATCGGCTTCTTTTCCCGTTTCATTTCCATCAACGTTTTTACGGTAACCGCCCGGGACATAATTTTTCTCCTCTGTTTTTAATTTATCATCGAACATTCGCAGCAGGGCACCTGGCCGACAATATATTGTTTTTATTACGCCCTTGCGCAGGTGTCAAGGCGAACATAATTATTGACTAAACAGGGCGGATTCCCTATAAGAAAATGTTTTCACGATTTTTTTTCAGCGTAAGGTACAATATAATAAAAATCAAATATTTATTATTGTTCTTACGGATATCGTATTTTTTTAAACGCTTTATCAGACCGTGTGATTTTTATGATACAACTAGTAAGGGGATTTCGGGATATCCTTCCCGATGAAGCCGCGGTATGGCAATATATCGAGCAGATCGCCCGGGACCATTTTGAATGTTTCGGTTTCAACGAGATCCGTACGCCGGTGATTGAGCAGACGGCGCTTTTTCAGCGGAGCATCGGGGAGAATACCGATATTGTTGAAAAGGAAATGTATACGTTTCCGGGCAGCAGGGAAACCCTTCTGACCCTTCGTCCGGAAGCCACTGCATCGGTTGTGCGGGCGTATATCCAGCATAAGCTGTATGCAAAAGACCCCGTCCAGAAACTCTATTCCATCGGCCCCATGTTCCGGAAGGAGCGCCCCCAGAAAGGCCGGTACCGGCAGTTTTACCAGATAAATGCGGAGGTGTTCGGGATCGAATCCCCCTACATGGACGCGCATCTGATTTTCATGCTGGTCCGTTTTTTTGAGGCGCTTGACATCCCGGGCCTGCGGGTGCATGTGAATTCCCTGGGCTGCCCTGAATGCAGGAAGGCATACAGGGAAGCGCTCCAGAGTGCGTTTTCAGGAAAAAAAGCGCTCCTTTGTTCGGACTGCGTGCGCCGCATAGACAAAAACCCGCTGCGATTGCTCGATTGCAAGGTTCCGGGATGCCGGGAGGCGGTTGCGGGCGCGCCGTCCATGGCGGATTTTCTCTGTTCGGATTGTAATGCACATTTCCAGACGGTAACCACCGGGCTGGATGCCATGGGGGTC
>JAABUA010000101.1 GCA_011389515.1 Desulfobacteraceae bacterium | reverse complement strand
CCGAAACCAGATCAACCTTGTTTGAATTGATGGAGCCCACCAGTCGGCAGGTGTAATCCATCAACCCGACGCACTTGGATACCGGCGCGTGCTTTTCGATGAAAAACGGAAAAGTCACTTCTATATGCGCAGATTTGGCATCCAGGTGGGATTTCATCTGCGTGAGAATGTCAGAAAACGTCTTCAGGGACAGTTCCGGGCGGAACAGGTGAAGCAACTCCACGAAACGGCTCATGTGGGTTCCCTTGCACTCGTGGGGAAGGTCCACATACATGTTGATGTATGCGACGGTGTGCTGCTTCCCCTTGTCCCTGTCCAGCACGGTGACCGGATACCGAAGGTTTTTGATACCGACCTTGTTAATGGCGATATTGCGATGGTCGGGTTCGCTCTGGACGTCTTTCATGCATCCCGCATCGAAAACTTTATTCAGCGTGTATTCCCGGCAATCCTCCGGATCATTTTCGTTTTCGTTCGGATTTTGAAAAAGAGTATCTTTCATTTCAACATATATTCCATGTTCACATGGCTCAAAGAGCGGAAGATATTATCCTTGATTTTCTTGTTGCCTTTATAAAGCCCGTTCAAAAGGGACTTGATTTCCTTTCGCCTGGATTTTTTATCGGAAGGACAGGGATTGACAAATTCCGGAAAATGCTGATCCGCCGCAAACCTTTCAATCCGGTGTTCATCCACGAACGCTAAGGGCCTGATGATCGTAAACAGCCCTTCAAACATCGGCTGCGCGGGCATCATCGTTCCCATGGTGCCGGTATGGCACATGTTGATAAACAGGGTTTCTATGATGTCATCCTTGTGATGCCCCAGGGCGATCTTGTTGCAACCCGAATCCCTTGCGATTTCAAACATCCGGCGCCTGCGCCTTCTTGCGCACAAAAAACATGGATTTTCAAGATTCTGGTCGGTGTGCGCAAATATCCCGAAATCCGTTTTTTCCACTCTCAGGTCATACCCCAGATGACTGCACCATCGAACCAGATCGTCTGAAAACCCCCCTTCAAATCCGGGATCCACATACACCGGGTGCATGGTATAGGAAACCGGAATCCGGGAAAGCCTTTCATGAAGGATCCACAACAGGCTCAGGCTGTCCTTGCCCCCGGATATCCCGACAAGGATTTGATCCTTGTCCTCGATCATCTGGTAATGATGAAGCGCCCGGCCCACGTCGTGGTTGATGGCCTTATAGTTGTTGGACTGTTGTTTCAACCTGGTATTTCGTTTGCCTGGCGGCTATTCTTCCGGTTTTTGTGCGGTTACCCCTTCATTCGGTTTCTCTTCCAGGCCTTCTTCCGGGGGCGAATCCTCGTATTCTGTATAATGCCCTGTAACAAAGACCTTGCCGGCCGCAATTTCCCTTAAAGCGGTTACAATATCCTCGTTATCCGGCGCATCGATCAGTCGTTCACTCCCTTCCCGCAGCTGCCGGACCCGCTTTGCAGCGGCATGCACCAGGAAAAAACGATTCGGAATTCTTTTCAAACAGTCTTCAACGGTTACCCTTGCCATGACGCATCACCCTCTTTATTTTTTGATGGCGTCGTTAAAAGTCCCATCTACTACGTTGTAGCAATTTTACATTCGCTTGGAATACGATATGTATGCCATCGCAAATGAAAAATCACTACGCCTTGTATATGGAACTGTTAACTTAGCCATCTGTTACTTTTCTTTTACGATTTTTACTTGATTTCCACAAGCTCATACTGCCGTTTGCCGCCGGGGGCGTTTATGGTAATTTCATCGCCCAGCACTTTGCCGATAATCGCCTTTCCAAGCGGCGATGTAAAAGAAATCCGGCCTTCCTTGATGTCTGATTCATCAGGCCCGACCAGCTGATATGTAACCTCTTCCCCGGAATCGATATTTTCAAGTAGCACCGTACAGCCGAACACCGCCCGGTCCTTTGGCAAATTGTCGGGATCGATGATATCCGCATTGGACAGCTTGTACTGAAGCTCTTGGATTCGCCCCTCGATGAATCCCTGCCTTTCCTTGGCCGCGTCAAATTCGGCATTTTCCGACAGGTCTCCATGGGCCCTTGCTTCCTCGATTGCCTTTATGTTTCTAGGCCGCTCGATTTTTTTTAATTTTCCAAGCTCTTCTTTTAAGGCGTCGTAACCTTTCCTGGTGATCGGCACCTGTTTCACTGTATATCTCCGGTTATAGGTTTTTTACATATGCAACGATAAGATCGCCGACTTCAGACGTCGTATACCCCATTTTGCCTGCTGCGAGATCCTTGATATCTTCCTTTAATGCCTTTTTAACCGCATTTTCGATGCGGGCGCCCGCTTTTTCCTCTCCGATGGTTTCCATCATCAGCTGACCGGCGCAGATCGCGGCCATGGGATTGATCACCTGCTTGCCTGTATACCGCGGCGCGGACCCGCCGATGGGCTCGAACATGGAGACGCCTTCCGGATTGATATTGCCTCCGGCCGCAATGCCCATGCCGCCCTGAATCATGGCGCCGAGATCCGTTATGATGTCGCCGAACATGTTGTCGGTGACGATGACATCGAACCATTCCGGATTTTTCACCATCCACATGCAGATGGCATCCACGTGCGCATAATCGGTTTCAATGTCCGGGTATTCCTTTGCGACTTCATAAAATGCCCGCTCCCACAGATCAAAGGCAAAGGTCAGTACATTGGTTTTTCCGCAGAGAGTGATTTTCTTTTTCCGGTTGCGCTGCCGGCAGTACTCAAATGCATAGCGGATGCACCGCTCCACCCCTTTGCGGGTGTTGATGGATTCCTGCACGGCCACCTCGTCGGCTGTTCCGCGCTTGAGGACCCCGCCCGCTCCGGCATACAGACCCTCGCTGTTTTCACGAACAACCACGAAATCGATATCTTCAGGCCCTTTGTTGGCAAGGGGCGTTTTCACGCCTTCATAGAGTTTTACCGGGCGAAGATTGATGTACTGGTCAAGGTCGAAACGCAGCTTTAAAAGAAGTCCTTTTTCGAGAATGCCGGGTTTTACGTCGGGATGACCAATGGCACCCAGAAAAATACTGTCTGCTTGTCTCAATTCCGTTACCACTTGATCGGGCAGTATTTCACCGGTTTTCATGTAGTGTTCCCCGCCCATGTCATAATAGGTATAATCGAGAACAAACCCTTCTGCGGCGGCTGCTGCATCCAGCACCTTGATTCCTTCTTCAACCACCTCCGGACCGGTTCCGTCACCGGGCATCACGGCTATGTTATATCTTTTTCCCATAAATTTTTCCGCTCCTTGTCATCCGCTCCATGTAAATAGTATCCGTTTTTACGAAAACGATCCCGCCTTATTCCGCCGACGTCGGAAGGCTTCCGACAACCGAAAGACCAGCGGTTACCTTTTCCCCTTTTTTAACTAAAATTTCAGCATCTTCCGGAAGGTATAAGTCCACCCGCGAGCCAAAACAGATCATACCGAAACGGCTGCCTGCCGCAACATTTTCTTCAGCATTTACCCAGGTGATAATCCGCCTTGCGATCAACCCGGCTACCTGAACAACGCCAATCGTCCGGTGATCATCCGTTTTCAGAATAACGGCGTTCCGCTCGTTTTGCAAAGAGGCCGCATCCTTGTCCGCGGGCATGAATTTTCCGGGATAATGATGAATTTCCTGGATTTTGCCGGCAAAGGGAATCCGGTTGACGTGGACGTTGAACACGGACATGAAAATGCCGACCTTTACACACGACCCGTCCACATACGGATTGGAATCGACCTTTCCCACAAAGACCACGCGGCCGTCTGCAGGGGCGATCAGGGCATTGGCAGAAACCGGGGTCGCCCTGTCCGGATCACGAAAAAACAGGCATATGGCCACTGTCACAAGAATACCGGCTACCGCTGGTATGGCCCATCCAAGAAGGGCAAAAACGATCGTAACAAATGCGGATGCATAGATAAACGGATATCCGGGCGCCGCAACAGGAAAGGCCGTCCGGCTCGGCGGATCGGCCCATGAGTACTGGCTCATTGTAATATCGCCTCTTATTTGAGGACTTCGCAAAAAGTCCAATATCTGCGTTACGCGCAATTTCCGAAGAGTCTCATCACGCCAAAGGCGTGACTCAATTCTTCAAAAATTGCGCAAGCCTTGATCTTGAACTTTTTTCAAAGTCCTCTGATCTCGACTTTTTACGGGTTCATCAAACTTGATGAATTCGTAAAAAGTCACAAGATACGCAACAGATGGCGTCATTAAACTTTGTAATATATATCAATGACACCAAAGTGTCAATAAATACTGAATGGCGCGAGAATGCTATGTGCCGGAAAGCATACGATTCCTGTTTTTTTCCGCATCGGATCGCCGGATATAAAAGGGTATGATATCGTTGGGCGCTTCACCGGCGTTTTTGCACAATTGGCGGTATCCTAACACTGCGATGGCAGAAGCACGGATGCGGTTCATTTCCTTTGGCGCAATGACCGCCTTTTCCCCGAGCTGTTTTTCAATGACTTCCCTGTATAAAAGGCTGCCGCTCCCCAAAAAAAAGCAGTGCTCATCCATATTTGCCAGAACCTTCTCCGGGGCCGCAACCATTGGAGGACGCACACTCTCCAGATGATCCTTTTTCCATCGATATGCCGCCGCATACACCTCTTTTTTGCGGGCATCGATCAACGGGCAAATAAGGCTTTTTACGCCTGTGCATTGAAAAGCGAGCACGTCCAGGGTAGAGACCGGCGCAACCGGTTTTGAAACGGCAAAAGCAAGCCCCTTTACCGTTGCAATGCCGATGCGGAGACCGGTAAAACTCCCCGGCCCCGTTGTGACGGCAAACCCGTCAATACGATCAAGGGTTGTTCCCGATGCGCGAAGCAGGTCGTCAATCATGCCGGCCAGCGTCACTGCATGGGTTTTTCCATGGTCCGCAGTGCGTTCGAATGCCAGAATTTCATTTTCCGACAGGGCCACGCTGCAGGTATCCGCCGATGTGTCTACGGCCAGTATCTTCATGAAGCGGCTTTGGATGACGCGGCTTTGGTCTTTTTGGGAGGTGGAGTATTTTTAAGGACATTCTTCCCAATGGCGATCTCGATGACTTCATCGATGGTGCTTACCGGTGTAAACTTTATCTTTCGTTTTACATTTTTGGGGATTTCGCTCAATTCCGGTTTGTTTTTCAGCGGGATGATAATGTTTTTGATGCCAAAGCGAAGCGCGCCGATTGCCTTTTCCCGCAGGCCGCCAATGGGCAGAACCCTTCCGCGCAGTGAAATTTCACCGGTCATGGCAGTGGCCCTGTCCACCGGTTTTTTGGTAAGTGCTGAAATCAGCGCTGTTGCCATTGCGATGCCCGCAGAAGGCCCGTCTTTGGGAATCGCTCCAGCCGGTACATGAATGTGAATATCCATTCCTTCAAAAATGTTCTTTTTGATGCCGAGTTCCTTGCGATGCGCCCTTGCGTAACTCAATGCCGCCCTTGCCGATTCCTGCATGATCTCACCAAGCTGGCCGGTGATGATCAACTCCCCCTTCCCTTCCAGCAGAGAGACTTCAACGTAGAGGACTTCCCCGCCTACCTGGGTCCACGCAAGCCCTGTGGCCAGGCCCACCTGACTTTCATCCTGGTCGAGCTCCGGAAAAAACCGGGGCGGCCCGAGAAAGGTGTGCAGATTGCCCCGGGTAATTCGGTAGGGCCCTTTTTCCCCTTCCGCGATCTTGCGGGCGGTCTTCCGGCAAAGCGCCGCAATCTCCCTTTCCAGGTTGCGGACCCCGGCCTCGGACGTGTAGTCCGTTATAATCTGCTCAATTGCCGAACGGCTGAAATCCAAATCATCCGTTTTAAGCCCGTTGTCGATCAGCTGCCGGGGGACGAGGAATTTTTCTGCGATAGCCGTTTTTTCCTCTTCTGTATAGCCGGGAAGTTGAATCACTTCCATGCGGTCCAGCAATGCCGATGGTATGGTGTCGGTCATGTTGGCCGTTAATATAAAAAGAACCTTGGAAAGGTCAAACGTCAGATTAAGAAAATGATCCGAAAAATCGGCATTCTGCTCCGGATCGAGCGCTTCCAGCAATGCGGAGGACGGATCACCGCGGAAATCCATGCCGATCTTGTCTATTTCATCCATCATAAAAACCGGGTTGTTGCTTTCGCATTGCTTCAATCCCTGAAGAATCCGCCCCGGCATGGCACCGATGTATGTCCTCCGGTGCCCCCGGATTTCCGCCTCGTCGCGTATCCCCCCCAAAGACATCCGGAAAAACTTGCGGTTCATGGCATCTGCGATCGCCTGGCCCAGCGATGTTTTCCCGACACCGGGAGGGCCTACAAAGCAGAGGATCTGCCCTTTCTTTTCGGGATTGAGCTTCCGCACGCTCAGGTATTCCAGAATACGGTCCTTGATCTTTTCCAGACCGTAGTGTTTTTCGTTTAAAACGTTTTTTGCCTTTGGTATATCGATGACATCCTTGGTCGACTGGCTCCATGGCAGATCAACAAGCCAATCCAGATAGGACCGAACGATGGTGGCTTCAGAGGAATCCGGATGCATCTGGTCGAGGCGCTTGAGCTGCTTTTCCGCTTCATTGAAGGCATGCCGGGGCATTTTGGCCTTTTTTATGCGCTTCATATATTCATTGATTTCAGCTAAGCGCTCATCATTTTCGCCCAGTTCCTTGTGAATTGCACGCACCTGCTCGCGCAGGAAGTAGTCGCGCTGGTTTTTTGAAATCTCGTCGCGAACGGAAGACTGGATCTTTGCTTGAACCGTGGACAGTTCTACCTCGCGGGCAAGGAAATTATTTACTGCGTGGAGCCTTTCGAGGGGATCGTCAATTTCCAGCAACCCCTGTGCTTCCTCGAGTTTCAGCTTCAGGTTCGAGGATACAAGATCCGCCAGTTTTCCCGGATTTTCGATTTCATCAAGGAGCATGCCGATCTCGCCGGAATATTCGCCTCGAAGGTTAAGTATTTTTTCGCAATTTTCCCGGACATTTCTCATTAATGCCTGAGTTTCAACTTTATCTTTTTCTTCATAAATGTCCGGAATAACATCAATTGTTACATGATAAACCGATTTCTTTTTGGTATACCGCTTGATGCGCGCCTTTTCGAGGCCGTGAACAAGGACCTTGAAATGACCGTCAGGGAGTTTCAGCATACGAAGTATCCGGCACGCCGTTCCCACACGGTAGATATCACCGGGTTTGGGTTCCTCTATCATCGGATCTTTCTGGGTGGCGAGAAAAATAAGATGGTCCCCCTTCATCGCCTCCTCGATCGCTTTTAACGAATGGTCCCGGCCGATGTAAAGCGGAAGAACCATATCCGAATAAACAACTACATCCCTGACCGGCAGCAAAGGCAGCTT
>JAABUA010000100.1 GCA_011389515.1 Desulfobacteraceae bacterium | reverse complement strand
GTTCGGATCGTCGCTCTCCAGGGCCTTTAACGCTCTGCCACGCACGATCGGCACATCGTCGCCGTCAAATTCATACTTGGACAAAAGCTCCCGAAGCTCAAGCTCCACAAGTTCGATCAACTCCTCGTCATCCACCATGTCGCACTTGTTCAGAAAAACCACTATCCGCGGTACGCCAACCTGACGGGCAAGCAAAATGTGCTCCCGCGTCTGGGGCATGGGACCGTCATCCGCTCCCACCACCAGTATCGCACCGTCCATCTGCGCAGCACCCGTGATCATGTTCTTGATATAGTCCGCGTGACCCGGACAGTCCACGTGCGCATAATGACGCTTCTCAGACTCGTATTCCACATGGGCCGTGGCTATCGTTATCCCTCGCGCCTTCTCCTCCGGCGCCTTGTCAATCTTGTCAAACGGAATAAACTCCGCCCAACCGCGCAATCCACAGTTCTTCGTGATCGCAGCCGTCAACGTCGTCTTGCCGTGATCAATATGACCAATCGTCCCCACGTTTACATGCGGCTTCTTCCGCTCAAACTTCTGCTTTGCCATCTTTCACCCTCTCCGTCAAAAAGGAGGTTGCTTTACGATTTTCCAAGTTTCCGTCAAACAATACATTTTGCCCATCCGAACGCAACCAGATGGGCAATATTCAAGCAATGCAACAAAGAAACAGATTACCACCGATAATGGGCAAAGGCTTTGTTCGCCTCGGCCATTCGGTGCGTATCTTCCCGTTTTTTAACCGTAGCCCCCCGCTGCTGTGCGGCATCGGAAAACTCACCGGCCAGCTTGTTTGCCATGCCTTTTTCCGGCCGCTTTTCCGCAAAACTGATCAACCATCGGATTGAAAGCGCCAGTTGACGATTCGGCCGCACTTCGGTCGGCACCTGGTAGGTCGACCCACCGACCCGCCTCGACTTCACCTCAACATGCGGCTTTACATTCTGGATGGCCTGCTCGAAAACCTTCAGGGCAGACTCCCCGGTTCGACGCTCAATGATGTCGAACGCTTCGTACAATATATTCTGGGCAGTTGATTTCTTCCCATCGCGCATTACCGAATTGACAAACCGAGTCACCAGCGTGCTGCGGTATTTATAATCCGGTATTATCTTTCTTTCTGGAACTTCTCTTCTTCTCGGCATTTTCCGCACCTAAAACAGTCGTTTATGGCCAGCATTACTTCGGCCTTTTGGTTCCATATTTGGACCGGCCCTGCTTCCTGTTCGAAACACCCAGCGTATCCAGCGTTCCACGAACAATGTGATACCTTACACCGGGAAGGTCCTTGACCCTTCCTCCGCGAACCAGGACAACCGAGTGCTCCTGCAGATTATGCCCGATACCGGGAATGTATGCAGAAACTTCGACTCCGGTTGTCAAACGAACCCTGGCCACTTTCCGCAAAGCGGAGTTCGGCTTTTTCGGTGTTGCAGTATACACCCTCACGCACACTCCCCGTTTCTGGGGAGACGCCTTCAACGCGGGCGAACCTTTTTTCTTCGTGATTTTTTGCCGTCCATGGCGTACCAGTTGGTTAATAGTCGGCATCAGTTACCCCTAAATTGTTGTTTCATGACATGATCTTTCTTGCGCCAAGCTAAAAATAAGGAATAATACTCGCAGAGGCTACACCTGTCAAGCATTTTATCGCTCATTCAAAAGATTATTGTGCAAGCCTCTGCCAGTCCTTTTTTCAATCTACATATGATATTATATTTCAATGGGTTCTATTTGTATTCGGCGGCAATATCCGGCTTCGCATATTCCTGCCTTCCGGTACCCGCCGGAATCAATCTTCCCATGATTACGTTTTCCTTCAAACCCCTCAACTCGTCATACGCGCCGGCGATACACGCATCGGTCAAGACCTTGGTAGTCTCCTGGAAAGATGCCGCTGAAATAAAGCTTTCCGTAGACAGGGATGCCTTGGTGATTCCCAGAATCAAAGGCTCACCGTTAGCAGGTGTACCGCCTTTTTCAACAACCTCGCGATTGGCCCTTTCAAACTCGAGCTTGTCCACGTTTTCTTCCGGAATAAAGCTCGTATCCCCAACGGATTTAATTTTGATTCGGCGCATCATCTGCCTGATGATGACTTCGATATGCTTGTCGTTGATAGCTACCCCCTGAAGCCGGTAGACTTCCTGAACACCATTGAGCAGGTATTTTGCAAGTTCGACCTCCCCCTTGATGCGAAGGATGTCCTGCGGATTCGGACTCCCGGCGGTCAGGGTTTCTCCGGCCTTGACGTAGTCGCCGTCGTAAACGCTTATATGACGCCCCCGGGGAATAAGATATTCTTTTTTCTCCCCTGCATCCACAGGCGTAACAACGACTTTCTGCTTTCCTTTTTTCGTGGACTTGGAGATGCTCACAAAGCCGTCTATCTCTGAAAGCACCGATACTTCCTTGGGCTTCCTGACCTCAAACAGCTCCGCGACTCTCGGAAGACCACCCGTGATGTCTTTTGTCTTCGTGGTTTCCCGGGGAATCTTACCGATAATATCGCCCGAAAAGACATGATCATTTTCTTCGACCATAAGAATCGTGTTAACGGGCAGAGCGTAACGGGCCACGCCCGCACCCGGGATGGCAGCGGTTTTCCCGTCCTTGTCTTTTATGGAAATCCTGGGCCTTACGTCCATTCCCTTGTATTCGACGACCGTGAGACTGGATTTCCCGGTTACCGGGTCGACACGCTCCTGAAGCGTCTTGCCGATCATCAGGTCACCGAACTTCACCTTTCCTTCCACCGCCGTAATGATCGGCGTGGTAAAAGGATCCCAGGATGCAAGAAGATCGCCAGGCGATACTTTCTGGTTGTTTTCAACCATCAACTCGGCACCGTATATAACGGGGAACCTTGAAAGTTCGCGACCGGTATCCGACACGACCGTAAACTCACCGCCCCGCCGATTCATGACAATCTTTCTGTTTTCGGCGTTAACCGCGACTTTCAGTTCGTTATACTTGACGGTACCGGAAAGCCTTGCCCTGATCTCCGCTTCCTCCACACGACGGCTTGCCGTTCCACCGATATGAAACGTCCTCATGGTAAGCTGCGTTCCAGGCTCACCAATGGATTGCGCCGCCATTATCCCAACCGTCTGGCCAATCTCAACAAACCCCCCGTGGGAGAGGTCGCGCCCGTAACACATGGCGCATACCCCGTGCCCGGATCGGCATGTAAGAACCGAGCGGATCTTTACCGTCGTAACACCAGCCTCACTGATCCTGATAACCGCCGCTTCATCGATCTCTTCATTGGCGTGCACCAGAACTTCATCAGTAAAGGGATCCAACACATCTTCAATCACGATGCGCCCAAGGACCCTTTCTTCAAGAGGCTGAATTACCTCGCCGCCTTCAAGAAGCGACTCCACCTCGATTCCCATAACCGTACCGCAGTCGTGCTCCATGGTCGCACAGTCCTGTGCAACATCAGCCAGCCGCCGGGTCAGGTATCCTGAATTGGCGGTTTTCAGTGCGGTATCGGCAAGCCCTTTCCTGGCACCGTGGGTGGAGATAAAGTACTGTAGAACGGTCAGACCTTCACGGAAATTCGCGGTAATGGGCGTTTCAATAATTTCCCCCGAAGGTTTCGCCATAAGACCGCGCATACCGGCAAGCTGCCGCATCTGATCCTTGCTGCCGCGAGCGCCCGAATCGGCCATCATGAAAATCGGATTGATCGATTCCCCGCCGGTGTCCGTGCTCATCTTGTTGATTCGCTTGTCATCGATAACCGCCGCTTCCGATTGAATATCCGGCATCTGATACGGCTTTTCCATCGCATCCATCATCCTGTCAGCAATGCGGTCCGTGGCCTTGGCCCAGATATCCACCACCTTGTTGTATTTTTCACCCTGGGTAATAAGCCCCTCGGTATACTGGTGATTGATTTCATCCACCTCATCTCCGGCATTTTGGAGGATATCCCACTTGCTGTCGGGAATAATCATCGCATCGATGGATATGGAGAGCCCCCCTGCCGTAGAATATGCATATCCGATATCCTTGAGCCGGTCGGCAAGGATGACCGTCGCTTTGGGGCCTTTCTGGCGATATGTGTAGTCTACAAGGTTTCTGAGCGATTTTTTGTTAAGCACCTTGTTAATGTTGTCAAACGGGATCTGGGGTCGTTTTTCAATGACCTCGAAAAGGTGATACTTGCCCACGGAATGAACGATATCGCTTATTTCCCCCTGCCCAAGGGCGAATATTTCATTCACCCCGGATGCGCGCAGTTGAAAAATCTCCCGGAATTCCGATGTGGACAACAACCCGATATTTCCATGGTACGTCCGGTCAAAGGCCTCTGAATATTTTTTGACCAGAGACTTGAATGATTCGCCGGCGGCCATCCCGCTCAAAACCTTTTCCGCAGTTTCCCGTTCAGACACCATTATGTGACGGAATATGCAGCTGTCACCTTTCGGGATGATCTCCCAAAGCAGAATACGGCCCACAGTGGAGTCGTGCATTTTCCCGTCTATTCTTACCTTGATCTTGGCATGCAGGCCTGCAACACCCGCATCATATGCGGCGCGAACCTCATCGGGATCCGCAAACCTCATACCGCTTCCCAGTGCTCCCGGCAATCCGAGGGTCATGTAGTAAATGCCCAGTACGATATCCTGGGTCGGAACGATAATGGGGTCTCCGTTTGCCGGGGAGAGAATATTATTGGATGCCAGCATCAGTACACGCGCTTCGATCTGGGATTCCATCGCAAGAGGAATATGAACCGCCATCTGGTCGCCGTCGAAGTCCGCGTTAAACGCTGTACATACCAGGGGATGAAGCTGGATGGCCTTGCCTTCGATCAGCACCGGTTCAAACGCCTGGATGCCCAGACGGTGCAGCGTTGGTGCGCGGTTGAGCATGACGGGATATTCCTTGACCACTTCATCCAGCGTATCCCAAACCTCGGGCGTTCTTTTCTCAACCCATTTTTTAGCGCTTTTAACGGTGCTGACAATCCCTTTCTGCTCCAGGCGGTGATAAATGAACGGCTTGAAAAGTTCAAGTGCCATTTCCTTGGGTATGCCGCACTGATGCAGCCGCAGTTCCGGACCAATGGTGATAACGCTTCGACCCGAATAATCCACGCGCTTTCCCAGCAGATTCTGTCTGAAACGCCCCTGCTTCCCCTTCAGCGTTTCGCTCAGGGATTTGAGAGGGCGCTTGTTGGTGCCGGTTACCACCCTGCCCTGGCGGCCGTTATCGATAAGCACATCAACGGCCTCCTGAAGCATCCGCTTTTCGTTGCGAACGATGATATCCGGTGCCTTCAGCTCCATGAGACGACTTAACCGGTTATTCCGGTTAATCACCCGCCTGTAGAGATCATTCAGATCCGATGAGGCAAAACGCCCCCCTTCAAGGGGAACAAGCGGCCTGAGATCCGGCGGCATTACCGGAATCACGTTCAGAATCATCCATACCGGATCCAGCCCGGATTTGCGAAAAGCGTCAACGACTTTCAAGCGTTTTGCCAGCTTCTTTCGCTTGGCATCGGATCCCGTAGTAAGAATATCGGCGCGAAGTTCATTATAGAGGGCTTCGATATCGACCTGCTCAAGAAACACCTTGATTGCTTCCGCACCAATACCCGCCTCAAACTTGTTCCCGTAAAGGGCTCTCGCCTCGCGGTATTTTTCCTCGCTCAGCAACTGAAGCTTTTCCAGACCGGTATCTTTCGGGTCGATTATTATATAGTTATCAAAATAAAGGACTTTTTCAAGTGATTTCAGCGTCAAATCAAGCAGGTTGCCGATCTTGCTGGGCAGACTTCTCATAAACCATATATGAGTAACCGGCGCCGCCAGGTCGATATGCGCCATGCGCTCCCTGCGAACCTTGGACTGAATTACCTCGACACCGCATTTTTCGCAAATCACACCGCGATGTTTCATTCTCTTGTACTTGCCGCAATTACACTCGTAATCCTTTATAGGGCCAAAAATCTTGGCGCAGAAAAGACCGTCCCTCTCCGGCTTGAAAGTCCGGTAATTAATGGTTTCCGGCTTTTTTATTTCGCCGAACGACCAGCTCCGGATCTGCTCCGGGGAGGCCAGTGATATCCTGACTCCCTTATAACGATTCGGATTCTTCGGCTTGATGAAGAAATCGTAGATCGTTTCCAATGTTGACTCCTCGCATAATATTTTTGTTTGCGCAGGGTTTATTCTTCTTCAACAAGGGTGATATCCAGACCAAGGCTCTGCAGCTCCTTGGTAAGCACCCTGAAAGATTCCGGCAGTCCGGGTTCAAAAACGTTCTGCCCTTTTACAATTTTTTCATACATCCGCGTTCGTCCGGCCATGTCATCCGACTTGACAGTCAAAAACTCCTGGAGGGCATACGCCGCGCCATATGCCTCAATGGCCCAGACTTCCATCTCGCCCAGGCGCTGTCCGCCGAACTGGGCTTTTCCGCCAAGCGGCTGCTGGGTCACCAGTGAATACGGACCGATTGAACGAGCATGCAGTTTATCATCCACCAAATGGTGAAGCTTCAGCATATACATGATCCCTACCGTAACCTTTTCCTTGAATGGCTCCCCGGTTCGCCCGTCAAACAGGGTCGCCTGGCCGGTACGGGAAAGGCCGGCTTCTTCCAGAAGGTCCTTGATCTCATCCTCCAGGGCACCGTCAAAGACCGGGGTGGCCATGTAAACACCTTCCTTGTTGTAGTATGCAAGGCTTTCAAGATCCTGGTCCGACATTTTACGGATTTCTCCTTTTTCAGGATCCGCCTGGAATATGGAAGCGAATTTTTTTCGCAGCTCATTATGCTTTTTCTCTTCCATCAGGCGGGTAATCTGATCGCCTAACCCCTTTGCGGCGCGCCCCAGGTGAATTTCCAGAATCTGACCGACATTCATTCGAGAGGGAACACCCAGTGGATTCAAAACCATGTCGACCGGCCGGCCATCCAGAAAATAGGGCAGATCTTCCTCGGGCAATATCCGCGACACAACTCCCTTGTTTCCATGCCTTCCGGCCATCTTGTCACCGACCGAAAGGGTCCGTTTTATGGCCACATAAATTTTTATCATCTTGATGACCCCCGGAGGCAGGTCATCCCCTTTTTCAATGGAGCTCACATGATGCTCGAAAGCCGCCTTTGCCGCTTCCTTCTGTTCACGGTACCTGGAAAAAATTTCACCGATTTTGTCCTCCGCCTTCTTGTTGGCCAGTGTAATATTTTCAAATTTGGCCACCGGAACTTTTTCCAGGGTTTTTCTGTCCATGGTGCCTTTGGCGGAAATCAGCACTTTTTTACCATCGGTGAGATCCTCTTCGATCTTTTTGCCGGCAAGGTACTCCACGATTTCTTTTTTGACCATTTCTTCGATGATGCGTATCTCATCATCCCTGTCTCTCTGGAGCGCCGCAATCTCGTCGTCTTCTATGGACTTG